>NZ_CVTU01000099.1:179586-192135 GCF_900004965.1 Pseudomonas sp. 44 R 15 | reverse complement strand
CCCGGCGTCCTGCCGGGTTACCCACGGATTCAAGCCTGCGTTCGGCCAGCGTGGTTTAACGGGGCGCCTAGGATCACAAGCAGATCAAGATCAAAAGCCAGATCAAGAGCGGCTCGCTTCGCATCGTGGTTACGGTTGGGGGCTACGGTGGTGTGTAGATACGTATGGCAATCGGGGGCAAGCCCCCTCCCACATGGGGTATACCTGATTTCTAGAGCATACGCTCCAGGCCGACACTGGTGGCGAACCAGGCATTGAACCGGCGCCACCAACTGCCGGGCTCCCGGGTCAGGGTGTGCAACTGGCCGTTATCTTCCGTCACCCACACGATCTGCCCATCCTGCAGTTTCGCCTCGTAGCTCAGCGCTGGCGCCATCCCTTGCAGCGCCAGGTTGCGTACGTGTTCCGCCAGTTCCGGGCTGTCCACCAGTACGCCGACTTCGGTGTTCCACAGCACTGAGCGCGGATCGAAATTGAATGAGCCGATAAACGATTTTTCCCGATCGAAAATCATCGCCTTGCTGTGCAGGCTGGAGTCGGAGCCGTGCAAGCTGCCGCGACGAAACAGGTGCGGCCCGCTGCTTGCGCTGGGGTCGCCGGGTTGTCGGCGCAGCTCATAGAGTTTCACGCCATGCTCCAGCAGCGCCTTGCGATAGGGCGCGTAGCCGCCGTGCACGGCGGGTACATCGGTGGCTTCAAGGGAGTTGGTCAAAAGGTTCACCGACACGCCCGCATCGGCGCGGCCCGTCAGGTACACCAGCCCGGGCGGCCCGGGAACGAAGTACGCCGAAATCATGATCAGCTCACGGCTGACGCCCTCCAGCTCCGGCGCCAGTTGCGTGGTGAGGAGCAATTGCGGGTCCGGGTCGGCCCTGGCCAGCACCTTGCTCGGGGCATCCCACAGCGCCTGGTTCCAGGCCCATATCAGCTCGCGACGCCAGATATCCATGCGCGGCTGGGTCTGGTAGGTGCGCAGGCGGTTATACAAGGCGTGGTTCTGCTGGCGCGATTGGGTCAGCGAGGCCTCCAGGCGCCCGCGCGCGACAGCGAGGTCGATCCTGGAAGGCATCGTTGAGACAAACTCATCGATAGGCTTGCTCAGCGCGCTGTTCCAGTACTGATCGAAACTGTGACCCAGTTGCTCGGCCACCGGCCCGACACTGAGCATGTCGATATCGGTGAAGTTCAGGTTGGGTTCGGCATCGAAATACTCATCCCCCAGGTTGCGCCCGCCCACGATCGCCACGCTGTTGTCGGCCAGCCACAGTTTGTTGTGCATGCGCCGGTGTTGCAGCGACAGGTTGAACAGGCGCCCCATGGCACGTGTCACCCCGGTGCTGCGGCCCAGGTGCAGCGGGTTGAACAGGCGAATGTCGATGTTGGGGTGGGCGGCAAGCGTTGCGATGATCTGGTCGAGCCCGTCGCTGGTAGTGTCGTCCAGCAGGATGCGCACGCGCACGCCGCGGTCGGCGGCCTTGAGCAGTTCATCCACCAGCATGCGCGTGCTGATACCGTCATGCACGATGTAGTACTGCAGGTCGAGGCTGGTCTGGGCGTTGCGGATCAGTTCGGCGCGGGCCATGAACGCTTCGCTGCTGTTGGGCAGCAGGCGAAAGCCGGAGCGGCCCTGATACGGTGCCGCCTGGGCCTGGATCGAACGGCCGAAGGAGGACTGCGCCGCCGGTAGCGCATCACTGGGCACGCGCGGTGTGTAGGCCGTCGCGCAGCCACCCAGTGCCAGTGCTCCCAACAGGAAAAGCGGTAAAAGCCGTTTAATCATCAAGGAAGCGGCATCCAGGTCAGGCGTTTGTCGGCATATGACGGCAATTGCTCGGAAAAGGTCAGTCTGCCCCTTCGGCCAGCAGGGCGTGCGCAGCGGTACCGACCTTGCGCACCGCCTCTTCAATCTGCGGCGTCGGTTTGGCAGCGTAGTTCATACGCAGGCAGTTACGGTATTTGCCGGATGCAGAAAAGATGCTGCCTACTGCCACCTGGACGCCTTGGTCCGTCAGCGTACGGTTGAGCTTGAGGGTATCGAAGCCCTCCGGCAATTCTATCCACAGCATAAAACTGCCCTGGGGCCGGCTGGCCCGTGTGCCGGCGGGGAAGTAGCGGCTGACCCAGTCGAGCATCAGGTCGCGATTACGCTGGTATTGCGTGCGCATCCGGCGTAAATGCGGTTCGAAATAGCCGCCTTTGAGAAACTCTGCAATCGCAATCTGAGGCTGGGTGGCGGTCGAGCCCGTGCTGATGTATTTCATGTGCAGCACCCGGTCCAGGTAGCGCCCCGGCGCGACCCAGCCAATGCGCAGGCCGGGCGCCAGGGTCTTGGAGAACGAACTGCACAGCAGGACGCGGCCGTCTTCGTCGAAGGATTTGATCGTGCGCGGGCGCGGGTAGCTGTAGGCCAGTTCGCCATACACATCGTCCTCGATGATCGCCACGTCGAAGCGCTGGGCCAGAGTCAGCAGTGCGCGTTTGCGCGCCTCCGGCATGATGTAGCCCAAGGGGTTGTTGCAGTTGGGGGTGAGCTGGATGACCTTGATCGGCCACTGTTCCAGCGCCAGTTCCAGGGCTTCAAGGCTGATGCCGGTGATCGGGTCGGTGGGGATCTCCAGGGCTTTCATGCCCAGGCCCTTGAGGGTCTGCATGGCGCCGTGGAAACTTGGCGAATCCACCGCAACGATATCGCCGGGCTCGCAAATCGCGTGGATGCTGGCGGACAGCGCTTCGTGGCAGCCGGTGGTGATAACGATGTCTTCGGCCGTCAGCTGGCAACCGGAATCCAACGACAGTCGCGCGATTTGTTCGCGCAATTCCATACAGCCCATGATGTTGTCGTAGTAAAGCCCCGGCAGATCCTGGCGGCGGCTGACGCGGGCCAGGCTGCGAAGCAATGGCTTGAGGGTGGGCGATAACACATCCGGCATGCCACGGCCCAACTGTATGGTGTCCTTGCGCGGCACGGCACGAATCAATTCCAGCACCTGGTCCCACTGGGAAATCTCTACCGGCCGCTGGGCCGGGCGACCCACCTCGGGCAGCGCCGGCAGTTCACGGCCCGCCGGCACAAAATAGCCGGACTTGGGCTTGGGCATCGCCAGGCCATTGTCTTCCAGCAATCGATAGGCCTGCTGCACGGTGCTCAGGCTGACCCCGTGTTCCACACTCAATGCGCGTACGGAAGGCAGACGGTCGCCGGGGCGATAGAAGCCTTGTTCGATGCGGGTGCCCAGCAATTCGGCAAGGTTGACGTAAAGGGTCACGGCGGTCACTCCCAGCAGACCAGTACAGATAGGCGCAAAATACAGGATTCAGCCGTGCATAGGCAGTGTCTGTATGGATTTAATAAGGGGAGGCTGAATCTGTATTGGTTTTGCTCGCTCGCTCATTCTAGTCACTCAAGGCGGCAAGCTAACGAGGGACGGCAAATGAATGGCATGAGCGATGTGCGGCTGGCGTTACATAGCCAGGAACCGGAAGCCGGGCAGGAGCGGGCGCCAACTCTGCCTGGCGAAAATCGGTGGAGCCTGTTCTGGCGCCGCCTTCATACACGCAAGGCCTTGCTGACGCTGACACCAGAGCAATTGCGCGATGTGGGGCTGACGGCAGAGCAGGCACGCCATGAAGGCTTGAAGGCTTTCTGGCGCGATTGATCAGACCAGTTCCTTGAGGCGGTGCCAGAGCATCCCCAGGGCCAGCAGCGGCGAGCGCAGGTGTTTACCACCCGGGAAGGTCATGTGCGGCACTTGGGCGAACAGGTCGAAGCGCCCTTGTTGCTGGCCGCTGATGGCTTCGGCCAGCAACCTGCCGGCCAGGTGCGTGGCGTTGAGGCCATGGCCTGCGTAGGCCTGGGCGTAATACACATTGGGTTGATCTGCCAGGCGCCCGATCTGCGGCAACCGATTAGCGCCGATGCCGATCATGCCGCCCCACTGGAAGTCGATCTTCACGTTGGCCAATTGCGGGAACACTTGCAGCATCTTTGGCCGCATATAGGCGCCAATGTCGCTCGGGTCGCGCCCGGAATAGTGGCAGGCGCCGCCGAACAACAGGCGGCGATCGGCGGACAGACGGAAATAGTCCACCGTTACCCGCTGGTCGCACACCGCCATGTTCTGCGGCAACAGGCTGGCGGCTAGCGCTTCGCTCAAGGGTTCGGTGGCGATGATGTAGCTGCCGGCGGGCAATATCTTGCCACTCAAGTGCGGGTTGAGGTCGTTGAGGTAGGCGTTGCAGGCCAGCACCAGGGTCGTGGCATGTACCTGGCCCTGGGCGGTGTGCACCTTGACCTGCGCGCCGTAGTCGATGCGCGTCACCTCGGACTGCTCGAACAATTGCACGCCCAGTTGCCGGGCAGCGCCGGCTTCGCCCAGGGCGAGGTTGAGCGGGTGCAGGTGCCCGGAACCCATGTCGATCATTCCGCCTACATAGCGGTCGGAGCCGATCACGCTGGCCATCTCGCCGGCTTCCAGCAGGCGTACTGGATGGCGATAACCCAGGCTGCGCAGCTCTTCGGCGTCTTCGGCGAGACCCTGCAGGTCGCGGGGCTTGTTGGCGAGGTCGCAGTAGCCCCAGGTCAGGTCGCAGGGGATCTGGAAGCGCTCGACGCGCTCGCGTACGATCTCCACCGCTTCCAGGCCCATCAGTTTCATCTGGCGCACGCCGTCGGTGCCGATCACCTTGGCGAACTGGTCAAGGCCGTGGCCGACGCCGCGAATCAGTTGCCCGCCGTTACGCCCACTGGCGCCCCAACCGATCTTGCGCGCTTCCAGCAGCACGACGCTGAAGCCGCGCTCGGCCAGTTCCAGGGCGGTGTTGAGCCCGGAATATCCCCCGCCAATCACGCAGACATCGGCGCGCACCTCACCCGTCAACGCCGGGTAATCGGGGTGCGGCACGCTGCTGGCGGCGTAGTAGGACGCGGTGTGCCGGGCGCTGGCGATCATGGGGGCCTCCCTGTTTGGAAAATTTGACGCAGGATACAACGGTCGGACGAAGCTGTCTGCGCGGGGCGTTTTGAGTCAGAATCCACGCCTATTCGCCGTTCGGTGTGTGTTTCGATGAGTTGCAACAGTCAGAAAATCAGCGCGCTGCGTCGACAGATTCCTTCGTTCGAGTGCGTTCCCGGTTGTCACGACTGCTGTGGGCCGGTCACCACTTCGCCCGAAGAAATGTCACGCCTGCCGCGCAAGACAGCTGCCGAGCAGGCAGCGGCCATGGATGAGCTCAATTGCGTGCACCTGGGGCCCAACGGCTGCACCGTGTATGACGAGCGCCCGCTGATCTGTCGCCTGTTCGGCACCACCAAGACCTTGCCGTGCCCCAATGGCCGGCGGCCGGTGGAACTGATTCATCCACGGGTTGAAAAGCAGATCCACGCGTACATGGCGAGTACCCGACAGGTATTGGTGTAGCGGATTTACTCGGTCAGTGTGGGAGGGGGCAAGCCCTAATGCCGTCTGTAGGAGCGAGCTTGCTCGCGAAAAACTCACAGGCACCGCGCTCATTCAGAAAGCACGCGTTATCGTTGACCTTTTTCGCGAGCAAGCTCGCTCCTACAGAGGGCGGTGCAGGCTTAACTGACTGGCATTAGGGCAAGCCTCCTCCCACATTTGATTGAGTTGTGTCAGGTTAATCGGGGATCGGCAGGTTAAGGCTCTCTTTCACCTCTTCCATCACGATGTAGCTCTTGGATTCGCGCACATGGGGCAATTTGAGCAGAATATCGCCGAGTAATTTGCGGTACGAGGCCATCTCGGAAATCCGCGCTTTCACCAAGTAGTCGAAGTCTCCGGACACCAGGTGACACTCCAGCACATGCGGTAGCTTGAGCACCGCGCGGCGGAACTCTTCAAACGTGTCGCCGGACTTGTAATCCAGGCTGATCTCGACAAATACCAGCAAACTCCCTTTCAAATGCTGCGGATTGAGCCGTGCGTTGTAGCCCATGATGATCCCTTCGCGCTCCAGGCGCCGGACTCGCTCGGTACAGGGCGTCGTCGACAGCCCGACCTTCTCGCCCAGCTCCGTGAACGAAATGCGCCCATCGGTTTGCAGGATGCGCAGGATGTTGCGGTCGATCTTGTCCAGCTCCCGCTTGGTCTGAGTGTTGGTACGCATAGGGGATACGCCTCTGTGAAAAGCATTTTTGCCGAGAATTGTCGCCAAATATAGGCATTTATATAGTGAAATGCACTGGTGATTGTTTTTTACACTGCGCCCATCATTGCTCGAATAACACACGTCAGCGGCTCAGCCCGTGATGAGGATATAAAAATGCGCGTTCTGGTCTTGGGTAGCGGCGTCATTGGCGTGACCAGTGCCTACTATTTGGCTCGGGCCGGCTTTGAGGTCGTCGTGGTCGACCGTCAACCCGCCGCCGCCATGGAGACCAGTTTCGCCAACGCCGGCCAGGTGTCTCCAGGCTATGCGTCGCCATGGGCCGCGCCGGGCGTGCCGCTCAAGGCGATCAAGTGGCTGCTGCAACGCCATGCGCCACTGGCGATCAAGGCCACCGCCGATATCGACCAATACCTGTGGATGGCGCAGATGCTGCGCAATTGCACCGCCAACCGATATGCGGTGAACAAGGAGCGCATGGTTCGCCTCTCCGAGTACAGCCGCGACTGCCTTGATGAACTGCGCGCTGAAACCGGGATTGCCTACGAAGGGCGCAGCCTGGGGACCACTCAACTGTTCCGTACCCAGGCCCAGCTCGATGGCGCGGCCAAGGACATTGCCGTGCTGCAGGAGTCCGGCGTGCCCTTCGAATTGCTCGACCGTGCCGGCATCGCCCGGGTCGAGCCGGCCCTGGCCAACGTCACCGACATTCTCGCCGGTGCGCTGCGCCTGCCCAACGACCAGACGGGCGATTGCCAGATGTTCACCACGCGCCTGGCCGACATGTGCAAGCAGTTGGGCGTTGAGTTCCGCTTCGAACAAGACATCCAGCGCCTCGATTTCGCCGGCGACCGCGTCAATGGCGTGTGGATCGATGGCAAGTTGGAAACCGCCGACCGCTACGTGCTGGCGCTGGGCAGTTATTCGCCCAAGCTGCTCAAGCCGCTGGGGATCAAGGCGCCCGTGTACCCGCTCAAGGGCTACTCGCTGACCGTGCCGATCACCAACCCGGCGATGGCGCCGACCTCGACCATCCTCGACGAAACCTACAAAGTCGCGATCACCCGTTTCGACAACCGCATTCGCGTCGGCGGCATGGCTGAGATAGCCGGTTTTGACCTGTCGCTCAACCCGCGTCGGCGTGAAACCCTGGAGATGATCGTCAACGACCTTTATCCTCATGGCGGCGATTTGGCCCAAGCCAGTTTCTGGACCGGTCTGCGCCCGACCACACCCGATGGCACACCGATTGTCGGTGGCACTCCGTTCAGGAACCTGTTCCTGAATACCGGCCACGGCACCCTCGGCTGGACCATGGCATGCGGCTCCGGACGTTTGCTGGCCGACCTGATGGCGAAGAAAACGCCGCAGATCAGTGCCGAAGGCCTCGATATCTCCCGTTACGGCAATCACCAGGAGTCCGCAAAACATGTCCATCCAGCGCCAGCTCACCAATGAACGCATGAGCCAGATCGTTGTTCACAACAGCACCGTTTACCTGGCGGGCCAAGTGGGCGACGACATGAATGCCGGCATTGAGCAGCAGACCCGTGAAACCCTGGTCAACATCGAGCGTTTGCTGGACCTGGCCGGCACCGACAAGACCCGCTTGCTGTCGGTGACGATCTATTTGAAAGACATCAATGCCGATTTCGCCGGTATGAACGCGGTGTGGGACAAGTGGTTGCCAAAAGGTGTCGCCCCGGCCCGCGCCACGGTTGAAGCCAAACTGTGCGAACCGAATATCCTGGTAGAGCTGTCCGTCGTGGCTGCGCTGCCTTAATACACATCCCTCTTGCGGTGCCGATGTTGTCGGTCGGCACCGGTTTTCTTCACTCTGCCGCCTAGAAGCCTGCCGCCATGCGTCCTGCCCGTGCCCTGATCGACCTCCAAGCCCTGCGTCACAACTACCAATTGGCCCGCGAAGTCAGCGGGGCCAAGGCCCTCGCCGTGATCAAGGCGGACGCCTACGGCCACGGCGCGGTGCGCGTAGCCCAGGCGCTGGAAGCCGAGGCCGATGGGTTTGCGGTGGCGTGCATCGAGGAGGCCCTGGAGCTGCGCGCCGCCGGGATACGTGCACCGGTACTGCTGCTGGAAGGTTTTTTCGAAGCCGACGAGCTGACGCTGATCATCGAGCAGGACCTGTGGTGCGTGGTGCATTCATTGTGGCAACTGGAGGCGATCGAGCAGGCCACGCTGGGCAAGCCGCTGACCATCTGGCTCAAGCTCGACTCGGGCATGCACCGAGTCGGCCTGCACCCCAAGGATTTCCAGGAGGCGTACAAGCGTCTGCTGGCCAGTGGCAAGGTCGCGAAGATCGTATTGATGAGCCATTTCGCCCGTGCCGATGAGCTCGATTGCGCAAGCAGCAGCGAGCAAGTGGCGGTATTCGAAGCGGCGCGCCAGGGCCTGGCGGCTGAAGTCAGCCTGCGCAATTCCCCGGCCGTACTGGGTTGGCCAAGTGTGTCCAGTGACTGGGTGCGTCCTGGCATCATGCTCTACGGTGCCACGCCCTTTGGTGATGACCAGGCTATCGCCGCGCGTTTGCAGCCGGTGATGACCCTGGAGTCGAAAATCATTTGCGTACGTGAACTGCCGGCGGGAGAGCCGGTGGGTTACGGGGCCAGGTTCATCACGCCCAAAGCGATGCGTATCGGCGTGGTGGCCATGGGGTATGCCGATGGCTACCCGCGCCACGCGCCCACGGGCACACCGGTGCTGGTCGCAGGTCAGCGCAGCCAGTTGCTGGGCCGGGTGTCCATGGACATGCTGTGCGTCGACCTGACGGATGTGCCCCAGGCGGGGCTGGGTTCCACGGTGGAGTTGTGGGGCAAGAATATCCTTGCCAGCGACGTCGCGACTGCTGCTGAAACCATCCCCTATCAGCTTTTCTGCAACCTGCGCCGAGTGCCAAGGCTCTATTTGGGCGCTTGATCGCCAGGTACGAATGCCGCTGCCCAGGATTTAGGCCCAAGTGTTGTAAATACTGAACGCTGTCGCCATGATAACGCTCAATTACAACAAAGCCTGAATCCCAGGAGGCACCTGCATTGGACGTCGGCGAACGACTGCAATCCATCCGTAAACTCAAAGGTCTTTCCCAGCGCGAGCTTGCCAAGCGCGCGGGCGTCACCAACAGCACCATTTCGATGATCGAGAAAAACAGCGTCAGCCCCTCGATCAGTTCCCTGCGCAAGGTACTGGGCGGCATTCCCATGTCCATGGTGGAATTCTTTTCCGAAGAGATCCTCCAGGAAATACCCACGCAGGTCGTCTATAAAGCCAATGAGCTGATCGACATCTCCGACGGTGCCGTGACCATGAAGCTGGTAGGCCGAGCGCACCCGAGCCGGGCAATCGCGTTCCTCAATGAAATCTACCCGCCAGGCGCCGACACGGGCGAAGAAATGCTCACCCATGAAGGCGAAGAAACCGGAATCCTGGTGGAAGGGCGCCTGGAACTGGTGGTCGGTCTTGAAACTTTTGTGCTCGAAGCAGGCGATAGCTACTACTTTGAAAGTACCAAGCCCCATCGTTTTCGCAATCCGTTCGACGTGCCGGCGCGACTAATCAGCGCAGCCACACCGGCGAACTTTTAAAACAGAAGGCGCCCTGCCAGCGTTGCAGGGTTCGCGCAGCTGTACACCGTGAGGCCGAATCTCCCTTTATTTAATAGGGTTGTTTCGGCCGGGCGGACTAACCGCTATACTTTCGCCGCCTGCGAAACCGTGGCCGCAGGCGTGAATAGCCACCATGAGGGTGAACGCGTGAACCTAATTATGAAAATGCTGGCTGCACCAGCAACCGTACTGGCCCTGTGGGCTGGCAGCGCTCAAGCTGCGACCAACGATGACATCGCCAAGCGCCTGGAGCCTGTGGGCCAGGTCTGTGTCCAGGGTCAGGAATGCAAGGGGATGGAGGTTGCTGTGGCGGCGGGCGGCGGCGGCGGTGCCAAGACGCCGGATGAAGTGATCGCCAAACATTGCAATGCATGCCATGGCACTGGCCTGCTGAGTGCGCCGAAAATCGGCGATGCCGCAGACTGGGGTAAACGTGCCAAAGAGCAGGGCGGCCTCGACGGGCTGCTTGCAAAGGCCATCACAGGTATCAATGCCATGCCGCCGAAAGGCACCTGCGCCGATTGCTCGGATGATGAGCTAAAGGGTGCGATCGAGAAGATGTCCGGCTTGAAATAAACCGATCTTCGTCAAAACAGCCGCTTACGGGCGGCTTTTTTGTGCCCCAGATTTGTGTTTCAACGCTGTTCTTTGCAGCAAAGACCCGCCACGCTCTGTCCAACCCCTAATCATGGAATGTTCAGGAGGGTCGGATGGTGCAGTTGTGTTCAATCGAGCAAGCAGTTGACGACGTACTGGCGCGGTTGCCGGCGCATATCCACATGGGCATGCCGCTGGGCTTGGGCAAGCCCAACCTGTTCGTCAATGCGCTGTACCGGCGCATTGCCAAGTTGCCCGAGCGGGCGCTGACCATCTACACCGCGCTGAGCCTGGGTCGCCCGTCCCTGGGGGACGGGTTGCAGAAGCGCTTTCTCGAACCTTTTATCGAGCGCGTGTTTGGCGATTATCCCGAACTGGATTTCCTCGCGGACCTGCACAAGGGCAGCCTGCCGAAGAATATCCGCGTGCAACAGTTCTTCATGCAGCCCGGCAGCCTGCTCCACAGCGACTCGGCGCAGCAGGATTATGTCAGCAGCAACTACAGCCATGCCGCCCGTGATATCAATGCCGCCGGCCTGAACCTGGTGGCGCAACTGGTTGCCAGCAGCGCCGAGCATCCCGACCGCCTGAGCCTGAGCTGCAACCCGGATATCACCCTCGACCTGCTCCCCATGATCGCCAAGCGTCGCGAAGCCGGGGAAACCATTCTGGTGGTTGGCCAGGTTCACACTGAATTGCCCTACATGCCCGGCGATGCGGAATTGGGCATGGACGCATTCGACTACCTGCTCGACGAAAAAGACAGCACCACGCTGTTTTCCACGCCCAACATGCCGGTGGGGTTCCAGGACCATTTTATCGGCCTGCATGCCAGTACCCTGGTTCGCGATGGCGGCACCTTGCAGATCGGCATCGGCTCCATGGGCGATGCGCTGACCGCCGCCTTGCTGGCGCGCCAGGCCGACAACGAAGCCTATCGATTGCTGCTGACCGACCTGGATGTGTACCAGTGGGCGCCCTTGATCAGTCGTGAGGGTGGCGTCGATCCGTTCGCCCGGGGCCTTTATGGTTGCAGCGAAATGTTCGTCAACGGCATGCTGGTGCTGGCGGATGCCGGCATCATCCGGCGCAAGGTTTACCCGGATGTGGCGACCCAGGAGCAAGCCAATGCCGGGCTGCTCGACGATGCGGCGCAGCCCGATGGCATCTCCATCCATGGCGGTTTCTTCCTTGGCCCGCGCAGTTTCTACCAGCGCTTGCAGGAGATGAGCCACGCCAAGCGGCTGCAATTCAACATGACCCGCATCAGCTATATCAACGAGCTGTACGGCCAGGAAGAACTCAAGCGCTTGCAGCGCCAGGATGCACGGTTCGTCAACAGTGCGATCATGGTGACGTTGCTCGGTGCCGGTGTGGCCGACCAATTGGAAGATGGCCGCGTGCTCAGTGGCGTGGGCGGGCAGTACAACTTCGTTGCCCAGGGCCACGCGCTGGAGGATGCGCGTTCTATCCTGATCCTGCGCAGCTGGCGCGAGTCGGGGGGAGAGGTCAGCTCCAATATCGTCTGGGAATATGGCCATTGCACCATTCCCCGACACCTGCGCGATATCGTCATTACCGAGTACGGCATTGCCGACTTGCGGGGGCAGACTGATGCCAAGGTGATTGAAGCGTTGCTCAATATCACTGACTCGCGCTTCCAGGACGATTTGATCGAGCAGGCGCAAAAGGCCGGCAAGCTGCCCAAGGATTTCAAGCTGGACCCGCGTTTTGCCGACAACACACCGCAACGGCTCCAGGCGATTCAGGTCAGGCACCGACGCCTGTTCCCGGAGTACCCGTTGGGCAGTGACTTTACGGACGAGGAGCGGGACCTGTTGCGGGCGCTGAACTGGCTCAAGAGTAAATTCAAGCTCACGGAGATGCTGGAGCTGGGCAAGGCGGCGCTGGACGCACCGGAGCCGGAGGCGTTTCCCGAGCACCTTGAGCGGATGCGGTTGGATCAGCCGGAGGGGTTCAAGGAAGACCTGTACCAGCGCCTGTTACTCGCCGGCCTCCAGGCCACCGCACACTAAAAGCCAATAGCGAGCAAATGTGGGAAGGGGCTTGCCCCCGATGACCATAGGTATCTACACAACTCTGTAGCGCTCAACCGTAACCACGATGCGAAGCGAGTCGCTCTTGATCTTGATCTGCTTTTGATCTTAGGCGCCCCGTTAAACCACGCTGGCCGAACGCAGGCTTGAAT
>NZ_CVTU01000099.1:123087-179533 GCF_900004965.1 Pseudomonas sp. 44 R 15 | reverse complement strand
AGCAGCCGTTACCGCAGAAACGGATATGTACTCGATCTGATCCAACATCCTGGTCGGCCCAGAGGCCGCCATCGGGGGCAAGCCCCCTCCCACAGGGTCCCGCGGGGTACCTAAAAGTTGTGTAGATACTCATGCCCCGATGACAGTGTGTCAGTCAACACATTGGGTGACTGATACACCGCTATCGGGAGCAAGCCCCCTCCCACATTTTGAGCCGCGTTGATTCAGATGAAGGTCACCACCCCACCGGCCAGCGACTTCACCCGTGCCAGCGATTCAACCCGATAACCCTGCGCATCCAGCTCGGCACGGCCGCCCTGGAACGACTTCTCGATCACAATGCCCAAGCCGGCCACGGTCGCGCCGGCCTGCTTGATGATCGAAATCAGCGCCTGGGACGCCTTGCCGTTGGCCAGGAAGTCATCGATGACCAGCACGCGGTCGCTGCTGGTCAAGTGGCGCGGGGAGATCGCCACGGTGCTTTCGGTTTTCTTGGTGAAGGAGTACACCGTCGCCGACAGCAGGTTTTCGGTGAGGGTCAGGGACTGCTGCTTGCGCGCGAAGATCACGGGCACGCCGAGGTTCAGGCCGGTCATGATCGCCGGAGCGATGCCCGAGGCTTCGATGGTGACGATCTTGGTGATGCCCGAGTCCTTGAACAGCGCGGCGAATTCGTCGCCGATCAGTTTCATCAGTGCCGGGTCGATCTGGTGGTTCAGAAAGGCGTCAACCTTGAGTACCTGATCGGAAAGCACGATGCCTTCTTCGCGAATTTTCTTGTGCAGTGCTTCCACGGAAAGCTTCCTCTGATGGCGCAACAGGCGCCGAAAGTAGATTAAAAAGTAGTCGATTCTAGCGCTTTAACATCGCGCGTATATCGGCCAGGGCGCTGTTGCCGCGAACGGCCTTCACCTCGGTCGGGGTGTCGTCGTTGCCTTCCCAGGCCAGGTCATCCGGCGGCAGCTCATCGAGGAACCGGCTGGGGGCACAATCGATGATTTCGCCGTATTGCTTGCGCTTGGCGGCGAAAGTGAAGGCCAGTGTCTGACGCGCGCGGGTAATCCCCACGTAGGCCAGGCGCCGTTCTTCCTCGATGGTGTCGGCTTCGATGCTGGAGCGGTGCGGGAGAATTTCCTCTTCCATGCCCATGATGAACACGTAGGGGAATTCCAGGCCCTTGGACGCATGCAAGGTCATCATCTGCACCCCTTCGGCGCCGTCTTCCTCTTCCTGCTGGCGCTCAAGCATGTCGCGCAGCACCAGCTTGCCGATGGCGTCTTCGACGGTCATTTCACCGTCTTCGTCTTTTTCCAGGGTGTTCTTCAGGGCTTCGATCAGGAACCAGACGTTGCCCATGCGGTAGTCCGCGGCCTTGTCGCTGGAACTGTTGGTGCGCAGCCAGTTTTCATAGTCGATGTCCATGACCATGCTGCGCAGGGCACTGATCGGGTCTTCGCCGGCGCACTGCTCACGGACCTTGTCCATGAAGCGCTTGAAGCGCGACAGGCGATCGGTGAAGCGGGTGTCCAGGTGTTCGCCCAAGCCGATTTCGTCGGTAGCGGCGTACATCGAGATCTTGCGTTCGGTGGCGTAGTTGCCGAGCTTTTCCAGGGTCGTCGAACCGATTTCCCGACGCGGCACGTTGATCACGCGCAGGAAGGCGTTGTCGTCATCCGGGTTCACGATCAGGCGGAAGTAGGCCATCAGGTCTTTGACTTCCTGGCGCCCGAAGAAGCTGTTGCCGCCCGACAGGCGATACGGCACCTGGTGGTGCTGCAATTTCAGTTCGATCAGCTTGGCCTGGTAGTTGCCGCGATACAGGATCGCAAAGTCGCTGTAAGGGCGGTCGGTGCGCAGGTGCAGGCTGAGGATTTCCACCGCCACGCGCTCGGCTTCGGCGTCTTCGTTGCGGCAGCGGATCACACGGATTTCGTCGCCATGACCCATCTCGCTCCACAGTTGTTTTTCAAACTCGTGGGGGTTGTTGGAAATCAGCACGTTGGCGCAGCGCAGGATACGGCTGGTGGAGCGGTAGTTCTGCTCCAGCATCACCACTTTCAGCGACGGATAGTCATCCTTGAGCAGCATCAGGTTTTCCGGGCGGGCGCCGCGCCAGGCGTAGATCGACTGGTCATCGTCGCCCACCACGGTGAACTGATTGCGCGTGCCGATCAGCAGCTTCACCAGCAGGTATTGGCTGGCGTTGGTGTCCTGGTATTCGTCCACCAGCAGGTAGCGCACCTTGTTCTGCCACTTTTCCAGGATGTCCTTGTGTTCCTGGAACAGTTTGACCGGCAGCAGAATCAGGTCGTCGAAGTCCACCGCGTTGAACGCCTTGAGCGTGCGCTGGTAGTGGGTGTAGACGATGGCGGCGGTCTGCTCCTTGGGATTGCGCGCGGCTTCCAGGGCTTCGGCGGGCAGGACCAGGTCGTTTTTCCAGGCGCCGATCATGTTCTTGATCTCGTCGACGCCGTCGTCGCCCGCGTATTCCTTCTGCATGATGTCGGTCATCAAGGCTTTGACGTCGGTCTCGTCGAAGATCGAGAAACCCGGCTTGTAGCCCAGCCGCGCATGTTCCTTGCGGATGATGTTCAGCCCCAGGTTGTGGAACGTGCACACGGTGAGGCCACGGCCTTCGCCACCCTTGAGCAGGGTGCCGACGCGCTCTTTCATTTCCCGCGCCGCCTTGTTGGTGAAGGTCATGGCGACGATGTACTGGGCGCGGATGCCGCAGTTCTGGATCAGGTGCGCGATCTTGCGGGTAATCACGCTGGTCTTGCCGGAGCCAGCACCGGCGAGCACCAATAGAGGGCCGCCGACGTAGTTCACGGCTTCTTGCTGCCGGGGATTGAGTCGGGACATACAGAGTTCAGGGAGTCGTTATTCAAAAGGGCGGGCATTTTAACAGGCTGGCAAGATTCTGCTGCCTTAGAACGACGGTGTGACGTACCACTCGATCTAAATTTGCCGGTTTTGTTACTTTGCCGCAGGATGTCGTGGGTATCGCAACTATTTTTCACAGTCTGCGTGTTTGATAACACCTATCATTGGTCATGCATTTGTTATCGTCAGGCCGCACGTCATAATGCCCGCCGCCAACGAATTTTTGCAGAGTCTAGGGAGCTAGCTTGTCTACGCCTGTCGAACCCTTGCGTTTGCTGCTGCTGGCCGATACGCCGGCGTGGGCAGCGTTGTTGCGCGAGTGCCTGGCGCCGATGGGCGATGGGGCTGTGCTGATCAGTGCCCCCAGTTGGGACTCGGTGAGTCGTCTGTTCGACGACGATCACGAAGCGGTGCTCTTGACCACGCCCAACCTGCAACCCGGTCCCGGTCGTTGCAGCCTGCCGTGTGTATTGCTGCTGGAACAGGAACCACTGGTTGCGCCGCTCGGCGTCAGCGATTGGCTGATCCATTCTGCGCTGGACGCCGGTACCTTGCGCCGCTGCCTGCGCCATGTGCGCGAGCGTGGCGTGCTGGAAAACACGTTGCAGCGCCTGGCCGAACAGGATCCGCTGACCGGTATTGCCAATCGTCAGGGTTTCCAGACCTTGCTGGCGGCACGGCTGGCGGAAAACGAAGGCCGCGGCCTGGCCCTCGGTCATCTGGACCTGGACAATTTCCGTCACGCCAACGATGCCCTCGGTCACCAGGCCGGCGACCGCTTGATCCTGCAGGTGGTCTCACGGCTCAAGAGCCAGCTTGAAGCCGGTGATCAACTGGCGCGCCTGGGCAGCGATGAGTTCGCGCTGCTGATCGACACCCGCCGTGCGCCCCAGCGCGCCGAATGGATGGCCGAACGCATCACCGAAGTCATGGCTGAGCCTTACTGGGTGGACGGCGAGAGCCTGCTGATCGGCTGCAGTTTGGGTGTGGCGCATGCCCGGGCCCGCGCCGGGGCCGACCCGTTGATGTGGCACGCCCATATCGCCATGCAACAGGCCAAAAGCACCCAGGGCTGTACCTTTCATATCTTCAACGAACGCATCAACCGCAACGCGCGCAGCCTGGCCGACCTGGAAAGCGAGTTGCGCCGTGCCTTGCGCCGCGATGAGCTGGAGCTGCATTACCAGCCGCGCCTGGACCTGGATGACGGGCATATCGTCGGCCTCGAGGCCCTGGTGCGCTGGCGCCATGGCGAGCGTGGACTGTTGCCGCCGAGCGAGTTCGTGCCCTTGGCCGAGCAGAGCGGCCTGATCGTGCCGCTGGGGTACTGGGTGATTTCCCGGGCCCTGCGCGACATGCAGGACCTGCGCGAACGCGGCCTGCCGGCGTTGCACATGGCGGTCAACCTGTCGTTTCGCCAGTTCCAGGACAGCCAATTGCTCTCGACACTCAGCCGGCTGATTGCCGAGCGCGGCGTGGAAGCACAATGGCTGGAGTTCGAGCTGACCGAAACCGCCGTGATGCGTCGCAGCGACCTGGTCAAACAGACCATGGACGCCCTCGGCCGCCTCGGTGTGCGGTTTTCCCTGGATGACTTTGGTACCGGTTTCTCATCGTTTGTGCACCTCAACAGCCTGCCGATTGCCTTGTTGAAGATCGACAAGAGCTTCGTCGGTGGCATGGAAGAGCGCGAAGAGAATCGCAAGCTGGTACACGCCATGATCAACCTGGCCCATAACCTCAACCTGGAAGTGGTGGCCGAAGGCGTGGAAACCCCTGAGCAGCTTGAGCTTCTGAGACTGTTTGGTTGCGATCAGGCCCAGGGTTACCTGATCAGTAAACCCTTGCCGTTGACTGAGCTGGTGGAGTATCTGACCTCCGGCAAAAGCCAGCAGGCGTTGTCGGGCTGAGTTGTAAACTCGATTGAACCTGTGGGAGGGGGCTTGCCCCCTCGCACAGGTCTGACCGAGCAGGGCTTTACTCTGTCTGTGCCGCCTGAAAGGCAGGCTGTATGTCCGGCTCTCGCCGAATCATCCGCTTCATCTTCGCCTCGAACGCCCAGGTCAGGCTCACCGCCGCGCACGCCAACCCCAACGCCAGGCCCCACCACACACCGGTCGGCCCCCAGCCCAGGGTGAACGCCATCAACCAGGCTGATGGCGCGCCGATCAGCCAGTAGCAACCGAGCCCCACCAGGAACGTGGTCTTGGCGTCCTTGAGGCCGCGGATGCAGCCCATGGCAATGGTCTGCACACCATCGAACAGCTCGAACCAGGCGGCGACGGCCAGCAGGCTGACGGCCAGGACGATGACATCATGAAACGCCGGATCGTCATGGTCGAGGAACAGCCCGATCAGCGGGTCGGCAGACAGCCAGAACACCAGGGCAAACCCCAGCATCAACAGGGCACCAAAGCCGATGCCGACCCGTCCGGCCATGCGTGCCCGCAGCAACTGCCCGGCGCCATAATGCTGGCCGATACGCATGGTCACCGCGTAGGACATCCCCGCCGGAACCATGAACGCCACCGAGACGATCTGCAGGGCAATCTGGTGCGCCGCCAACTGCGTACTGCCCATGGTGCCCATGCACAGCGCCGCAAACGCGAACAGCCCGACTTCCACCGCATAGGTGCCCCCAATCGGCAGGCCCAGGCGCCACAACTCGCGCAGGTACCGGGTATTGAGGCGCAGCAGCCCGCTGCTCAGTGGATAGGCGGCGTAGGTGCGGTTGCTGCGGATGTACCACATCAGTGCCAACGCCATGCCATTGGCGACGATGGCTGTGACCAGGCCAATGCCCATCAGCCCGAGTTTGGGCAGGCCGAACATGCCTTCGATCAGCGCGTGATTGAGCAGGTAGTTGACCACCGTGCCGCACAGGCTGATGACCATCACCGGGGTGGCTTTGCCGATGGCGCTGGTGAAGCCGCGCAGAGCCATGAAGCTCAGATAGCCGGGCAGGGCGAACGGCAGCAGGGTCAGAAATTGCCCGGCGGCCTGCACGTTGGTTTCGGTCTGGCCGAACATCAGCAGCACCGGCTTGAGGTTCCACAGCAGCAGCGCTGCCGCCAGGGCCATCAACCAGGCGAGCCACAGCCCGGCCTGGGTCAGCCGGGTGGCGCCTTCAATGTCGCCCGCGCCGTGACGGATGGCCACAAGGGTGCCCACTGCCGCGATCACGCCGATGCAGAAAATAGCCACGAACGAATAGCTCGCCGCGCCCAGGCCACCGCCGGCCAGGGCTTCGGGGCTCAGGCGCGCCATCATCAGGGTGTCGGTCAACACCATCAGCATGTGCGCCAACTGTGAGGCAATCAACGGCCCCGCCAGCCGCAGAATGGCCCAGAGTTCGGTACGTGCCGGATGCTGCATGATCATCGCTCTCGAGATGTCAGGGAGGTGGGGGAGGGTTGATTCTCGGCGCTTTCGGCGCATTGCACAAAGGGATAAAAGCGATCGTTTGCATGATTAAAACTCATGCCTGATTGATTCTGGTAGGGTTTGGCCATTGCGCTGTCGGAGTCATCAAAATGTCTCGTCGTCTTCCCCCGCTTTATGCCCTGCGGGCATTCGAGGCCGCGTCCCGTCACCACTCCTTCACCCGCGCGGCGCAGGAGTTGTCGATTACCCAGAGTGCGGTCAGCCGGCATATCCGTACCCTCGAAGAGCATTTCGCCTGCCGGCTGTTCCAGCGCAGCGGCCGTACCTTGCAACTCACGGAGGCGGCGCGCTTGTTGCTGCCCGGCGTGCGCGAAGGTTTCGCCGCCCTGGAGCGCGCCTGCCATACCCTGAACGCCGAAGATGACATCTTGCGTATGAAAGCACCGTCCACCCTGACCATGCGCTGGCTGTTGGCGCGATTGAGCCGCTTTCGGGCCCTGCAGCCGGGCAATGAAGTGCAGCTCACCAGCGCGTGGATGAACATCGATGAAGTGGACTTCAATCAGGAACCGTTCGATTGCGCAGTGTTGCTCAGTAACGGACACTTTCCGGCGGACTGGGAGGCCAGCCACCTGTTTGCCGAAATGCTGATTCCGGTGGGCGCGCCCAATCTATTGGATGACGGCCCCTGGGACGTGCAGCGGCTGGCAACGGCCGAACTGCTGCACCCGACACCGGACCGGCGTGACTGGCGTTACTGGCTGGAGCACATGGGGCTGACCTCCCGGGTCTCGCTCAAGGGTGGGCAGGTGTTCGACACGCTGGAGCTGGGCATGATCGCTGCCGCGCGCGGCTATGGCGTGTCCATGGGAGACCTGTTGATGGTGGCCGAGGACGTCGCCCAGAAACGCTTGAGCCTGCCGTGGCCAACGGCCGTCGCCAGCGGGGAAAGTTATTACCTGGTGTGGCCGAAAACCCGCCCCGGGGGTGAGCGCTTGCGGCGCCTGGCGGAGTTTCTGCAGAGCGAGGTGCAGGCGATGGTTTTGCCCGCGGTGACTCGCCTCGAATGAAGGGGTTGGTCTATGCACGGCAATCGTTTGCGTCATACCTCTGTGAATCGCTCAAGTATTGTGAAACCGCGCCGAAGTAGGTGTTCTGGACCAATCGTGCCCCAACGTTTCCCACTAGATAATTCGCCGAGCAGCGCTAAGAGATCAGGATGATCCTGGCCTCGGCTCAGGAGCTGTCATGTCTCAACCTCGCGCTCGGATCGCTTCCCAGTTAGGCCTCGCATTAGCCGTGATTCTGGCGGTCGTCATCAGCGGCAGTACCGTTTTCGCACTACGCTCGCTCGATACCGCCAACCTCGCGACCCGTGAGGAGCACCTGGCCAGCGAGGCGCGTTTGCTCGCCGACCAGCTCAATACCTTCCACAGCACCTTGCGCGAGAGCACTCAGCGTTTGAGCGGGCTGTTTGAAAAGCGCTTCGGCGCCGGTTTGAGCGTGCGTGCGGACCAGCCTGTCGCCGTGGCCGGTGTACAAACCCCAAGCCTGTACCTGGGCAGCGAGTTGCTGAACAACAACTTCGGCGAAGTGGACGAATTCAAGGACATGTCCGGCGGCGTGGCCACGGTGTTCGTGCGCAGCGGCGATGACTTCATCCGTATCAGCACCTCCCTGACCAAGCAGGATGGCAACCGCGCCATCGGCACCGTGCTGGATCGCCAGGGCCCGGCCTACCAGCGTGTGTTCAACGGGCAGGCCTATATCGGCCGGGCCGTGTTGTTCGATCGCTCCTATATGACCCAGTACAGCCCGGTGCGTGATGCCAGCGGAAAAGTCATCGCGGTATTGTTCATCGGCTTCGACTACACCGACGAACAAAAAGCCCAGTTCGACAACCTCAAGCGCTTCCGTATCGGCCAGACCGGTTCCTTGTCGCTGCTGGATGAGCAGAAGCAATGGTTGGTGCCGCCGGCCGGTGTGCAAGCCTTGGATCAAGCGGTCGCCGTGATGCTCGACTTGGCGAAGAAACCCGGTGAAGGCCGCTTCTGGAGTGACAAGAACGAAGATTTCTACAGCGTGTCGGTCCCCTTCGAGGGCGGCCCTTGGGCGGTCGTGGCAAGTATGCCCAAGGCCGAGATTCGTGCCGTGACGTGGGACGTGGGCATGCGCCTGGTCATTGGCAGCGTGCTGGCCATGCTGTTGGCTGTGGGGGCCACGGTATGGCTGTTGCGCAGCAAGCTCGCGCCATTGAGTGACCTGGTGCGTCAGGCTGAAGCGCTCGGCGCAGGTGATCTGAGTGCGCGCCTGAATGTCTCCAGCCATGACGAAATCGGCCAGTTGGCGCGCAGCTTCAACCAGATGGGCGAGGCACTGTCGACCATGGTTTCGCACATCCGCAAGGCGGCTGAAGAGGTCAACAGCCGGGCCCAGGCGCTGTCGGGGTTGTCTGGCGGCGCTTATGAAGGCATGGAGCAGCAGTCCGGCGAAATCACCAGCATGGCCGGCGCGGTGGAGGAATTCAGCGCCACCTCGCTGAATATCGCCGACAACATGGGCAATACCGAGCGTCTGGCCCAGGAAAATGCCCAGCAGACCCGTATCGGGCGTACCTCGATGGAAGAAGCGTCGTCGTCCCTGGAGCATATCGCCACCGCGCTGAACAGCACCGCTACGGTGATCAACACCCTGGGCCAGCGTTCCCAGGAAATCGGCGGTATCGTCGGCGTGATTACCTCTATTGCCGAACAGACCAACCTGCTCGCGCTCAATGCCGCCATCGAAGCGGCCCGCGCCGGTGAGCAAGGTCGCGGCTTTGCCGTGGTCGCAGACGAAGTGCGCAACCTGGCCTCGCGCACCCGCCAGGCCACCGATGAAATTTCCGTAATGATCCAGAGCATCCAGCAGGAAACCGGCAATGCCATCAGTACCATGGAGCACGGCAACGTGCTGATGCAGGAAGGCCTGTCGCGCAACGCGGATGTGGCCTCGGCCCTGGCGCGCATCGACGAACAGAGCCGCTCGGCCGGTCAGCAGTTCGCCGCAATCACCACCGCCACCCAGGAGCAGAGCAGCACCGCGACGTTGCTCAGCAGTAATTTGCAAAGCATCGCACTGGCCAACAGCGAGCAGCGTGAAGTGGTGTCGAACCTGGCGATCACCGCCAAAGAGCTGGAAACCCTGGCGGCGGGCTTGCGGCATGAGGTGGATCGCTTCCGCTAAGCCACTCAAGAGCTCGCTGCCGGGCGGTATTGCAAGGCCTCTTGCAAATGGTGGCGAGCGATGGCGTCTTTTTGTTCCAGGTCCGCCAATGTACGCGCTACCTTGAGCAAGCGATGAGCCGCGCGCAACGACAGCGTCAGCCGCTCGCAGGCGTTTTCCAGCCAGCCTTCGTCGACCTTCGCCAGCGTGCAGTACTCGCGCAGCCCCGGCAGGTCGAGGAAGGCGTTGGCGCAGCCCTGGCGTCGTTGCTGGCGTTCCCGTGCGTCGGCCACCAAGGCGGCCGTTTTCGCGGTGGTGTCATCGGTCTGTTGTGCCGGGCTCAGCGCCGTGGCTTCCCGCGCCACCGTCAGGTGCAGGTCGATCCGGTCCAGCAACGGCCCCGAGAGCTTGTTGCGATAGCGCTGTATCTGTTCCGGCGTACACCGGCAACGGCCGCTGGGTTCGCCCATATAACCGCACGGGCAGGGGTTCATCGCCGCGACCAGTTGAAAGCGCGCCGGGAAGCTCACCCGGTCGCGGGCACGGGAAATCACGATATGTCCCGACTCAAGCGGCTCGCGCAGGACCTCCAGCACCTTGCGGTCAAATTCCGGCAATTCATCCAGGAACAACACGCCGTGGTGGGCCAGGGTGATTTCCCCCGGTTGCGGCTTCGAGCCGCCGCCGACCAGCGCAGGGCCCGAGGCCGAATGGTGCGGCTGGCGAAACGGCCGGTGCGGCCAATGGCTCAACGGTGCCAGGCTGACCACCGATTGAATCGCCGCGACTTCCAGCGCTTCCTGCTCACTGAGCGGTGGCAGCAACCCCGGCAGGCGGCTGGCGAGCAGCGTCTTGCCGGTGCCGGGCGGGCCGCTGAACAGCAGGTTATGCGCCCCCGCCGCTGCGATCAGCAAGGCTCGCTTGGCAGCCATTTGGCCCTGGACTTCGCTGAGGTCAGGGTAAGGTTTGTTCAGGTACAACAGGCCGTCCGATCGGTAGGGCTCGATCGGCACATGTCCATTCAAGTGCGCCACCACCTGTAGCAAGTGATCCACCGCAATCACCGTCAACCCTGACGCCAGGCACGCCTCCTCAGCGTTTGCCCTGGGCACTATCAAGGTGCGCCCGGCCTTGCGCGCCGCCAAGGCGGCCGGCAACACGCCTTTGACCGCGCGTACCTCGCCGGACAGTGCCAACTCCCCCAGGCACTCGACCTCATCGAGCATCAGCGCCGGCACCTGCACGCTGGCCGCCAGGATCCCCAGGGCAATCGCCAGATCAAAACGCCCGCCGTCCTTGGGCAGGTCGGCGGGCGCCAGGTTTACAGGTCAATACCGGGGTATGGACATCTAGAGTACAAATGTCCATATGGACGTCTTCCAGCCCAGCCTTAATTAACCAATAAAGTTTCGATGATCCCAAGGGATTTCCAGTGACCCAAACTGAAGTGTTGTCGCTGCGATAACTGGCAGCTTTTGCTGGAGATGAGGATCGCGATGACCCAGCAAGCAGATCTAAGAAGTTCTGTAGATGGGTTGGGGGTGCGGAGGGCAAATATCGTCAGGGTCGACGAGCTGCCTAGCGAAAGCCGCGTGCCTGAATTCTGGATGGCTACTGCACAAAGGCAGCGAGGCGGGGCAACGTAATGGGAATGCGGAGCGGCATATCAGGCTTTTCTCAAGCCAAACCCTTGATTTTGATATAGAAGTCAAGAGAATTACAAGATTGACGAGGAGTAAATCTGGCGTAAAATATACGTTTCTTTGGTCAAGGTTGTGCCTCCAGAATCGACCAGATAACCTAATAATACGGTAAGGGTATGGCGTTGTCAATATATGGCTAAAGGTTCGAAGTGCGTGTCTTACGTGGAGTTCATTACCCTCACCCTTTTTCACATCACAGTGGCTCCAGGTGTCACCTCCTACGCCCTTCCATTCGCGCATGACCTCAAGCGGCAGAAGAATTACATCGTCCTGGGGTTCCCGATCCTGCGGTGGTCGACAGGCGCGTTATGGGATGAGGCGAATCTTTGGCTAGGTGCTCTTGCCCAAAGCATCCCTACTCAGGGCATACGAATTAAGTCTATAAGGTCTTTGGCCTATGCCCTGATAACTTTTATGCGATTTGTAGAGAGCGAAAGGCGCCCATGGAATTATCTTCCCTTGATTCCTGCAGATAGGACAATAAACAGGTACAGAAAGCACCTGATCGACGCCAGAGAGAGCGGTGAGCTAGCACCATCAACGGTCTCCGCAAAAATGTCTGTCGTGCTGCGCTTGTTTAGATGGGCTCAGATGAACAAGATCATTAGCGCCGTTGCTTTTGAGGTAACCGGAGTTAAGGTAGTTAAGGTTCCTGACCAATATGGCCGGGAGTTAGCCGTAAGTGTAAGTTTTTCGAACTTGGCTATTCCTAATCGCAAAGCCTCGGCAGATCGAGTTGAAGGCGGGCTGATGCCAGTTTCGATAGACTATAGAAATGAGCTGATTGATTTTGCACGCGATCATCTAAGTTATGACCTATATCTAATGCTTAGAATTGCGTTTGAATCTGGTCTACGGATTGAGTCAATCTGTAATTTAAAAGTCAATACTGTCAACTGGGGCACTCCTGATTTTTTTGATGCGGAGCTGTCTTGGTTACAGGTGGGGCCCAATGTGGATGGCGCGCCTGTTGCAACTAAGTTCGGGGTGCAGGGGGCCGTCATGATTGGCACAGCGCTTTTAGATGAGCTGAAAGAATATTGCAAATCCATACGGCGAATCACTAGAGAAAATAGAGCATCTGAGGATTGTGGCGAGCTGTTATTCATAACAAAAAATGGAAACTCCTACGGTCGTCGTTCGGATACTGATCGCAGCGCCATAAACTCTCTTGTTTTTGCGGCAAAAGAAAAGGCGAGGAAGATGGGTTTGAACTTCGATGATTTTCACTTTCATCGAGCTCGTGCAACCTTCGGTGTGGCGATAGTTCAGTGTGGGATGGAATGCGAACCCAGCATACCACTGTCAGATATCTTGAGCTTCGCAAGGGACTGTCTTCTCCATAAAGACGTCGAAACCACAATGAAATACGTTAGGTTTCTGCAAAATTCAAAAATCAAAGCCAAATATGCCAATGAATACACTGCAGCAATGATGGGCAGATATAACGAGCGCAGTAAATGATAGACGATCTTGGATTTGACGGTGTGGTTTATGGGGAGGAGCGAATCCCACTGACGTTGAGGTCTTGCCTTTACGTGAATGGCGCTGGCTGCCATACAAAGAAATTTGAAGAATATCGTCTGGGTAACGTCCTTGGGCTCGTGGTGACTGCACGCATCCCGCTCGTCTACGCCCTTCACTCGGAATTGAACGGGATTGTTTCATCAGGGGGTAGTCCCAGAACTTTGGAAGGCGGTGTGTCTCGTGTACGGGCTTTTTATATGTACAGTGACGGACTAGGTATCGACCCAACCAAGGCAAATGCTTGCAGCCTATATTGTGGATGGGTCAAAAGCCTCTATAAAAGTGTTAATAGCGGTGATGCTAAAGAGGACGGCTGTTACGGGAAAGCTAGTGGCATGGCGACGTTGCTCGGAAACGCTACAGGCCTGGGCCGGGAATTTTTTGTATTAAATGCTGGGCTAACGGCCCCTAGCAAAAAAAATGCATTCCCCCAAATAGATAAGCAAAACCTTGGCGATGCTAAGCGCTTTATCGATGACTTGATGGATATTCGTAACTGCTTAGGAATCGAAGCATTTCAGCGACCTCTGCCAGCGCAGCTTAAGATGTCAAATGGTCAGGAGATAATGCTGTACAGTGGCCTAACTCAGCATGAACAATTACTGACTGATAAGCTTGCAAATGTAAGTTTAAGAGTTCGGTATGCCTTATATAATGTCCGAGTGGAAACTGAATTGATGTTATTTATAAGTCAGACGTCCATGAACTTGTCGGACGCTGCAGGGCTCAAATTTCAGGAGCTAAAGTTCTACACAGTTGGTGACAGTTTTGAAGCGCGCACATACAAAGGCCGAAAACAAGGCGAAGTTATATTCACGGCTTACGGTGAGTATAAGCCTTATTTCTTGGATTTTCTTGCGTTCAGAAAAGCGCTGGGCATCAGCGAACATACCAACCTGTTATTCGGTAAGTTGCCACAGGCCGGAAGAACTGTTAGCGACAATCCTAACCCTCGTTCACTAATTCGTTTGATGAAGAAGCTGGAGCGTCCGTTTGTTATAGCGGGAGAGCTCCGGAAAACCCGGCAGAACTGGTTAGCCCGAAAAGCAGGTGACCCCGCCCTCGCCGCTGAGATAGGCCAGCATGATTTGGAAACTTTCGGTAGATATTATGAGCGCCCAAATCACCAGACAGCGACCACTGAGTGGTCGAACTACTATAGAAGTAGTGCGAAGGCTAAGCGTGCTGCACTCGTGGGAGAATGTACTGGCCAGCCTATTCCTGTAAAAGAGTTACCAGCGGGTTTTGAGAAGCCAAATTGCGTCAATCCGAATCTTTGCATTTTCTGTATTAGTTACAAAGGCATAAAAACATATTCTTATATATGGTCTATTCTTTCTTATAAGGTTTTACGCGAGCGTGAAAAGTTGGTTTCTTTGCGCAGTAGTGCGGATGTTTCTGGGTTGGAATCTGCAATAAGTCGCCTTGACCAAATCATTGGCGCGTTTGAGACCGCTGGAAAGAAATGTGCGGGATGGTTAGCAAAAGCTGCGCAGCAGACGCAAATGGGAAATTACCACCCTCGGTGGAGCGGCTTTATTCATTTGTTAGACGTGGCCAGTTTATGAGTGCGTTAGATCCTGAGTTGTTCAATAGTCTTGAAAGCCCAGAAAGCCCAGAAAGCTCGGAAGGTCTAGAGAGCCTGGAAGTCTTGCAAGGCATGGGGACAGGGCTCAAGTTTCCGCTAGATAATGACTATCCTATTTTGGTGAAAAAGGATGAGTCCACGGGACAGGATCAGGTGCTTGTCACCTATAGTCAAGAGCGATGGGATTTTTCAAGTGTGTCTGGAACAATTAAAAACTTCTATTTCTATAGGGTTTCAAATTCAGCGAAGGGGGAAATTTCTGCTTCGGGATGGAAAGCATTTAAGATGGTAATGGCGTACTTGTGGATTAACCGTGGGCACTCGATCTCGATTGAGACTTACAGCTACTACTACAAGCAGTTTCGTGCCCTTTTCGTCATAATGACTTCGCATAATGTGGATGTGCTTGAAGCCCCAATGAATGAGGATCAGGCCTACAAGGTGTTTGGGCTCCACCGTCGCGCTAGCGTGATGCTTCAGCTCATTGCCGTTTTGTATGTTGGACGTAGTCGCTTAGGCTTTTATTTTTTGGCACCGTGGGAGAGCACCTTGGTGCAGCGAATGCTTGAGCCAGTAGAGTTTCAACAAACGCCATGTATTCCATGGCGGATTTGGGAGTACCAGAAAGATCGGCTTAAGGAGTTTATGGATGATTTCATCTCATCGTCAGAGCGGCTAGGTAGGCTCCAAAACCGTTTGATCGATCTTTACGAAGGGTCTGATTATAAGCGAAACCGGGTTAAGGGGCGCGTCACCAGCGACACGCATAATATCAAACCATTGGGTAAAGATGGTCATAGGTATTTAACCTTTCACCATTATTCTACTTTCTATAGATTGTCTCCGTTATTGAGAAAGTGGATGGTACCTATTGGGAGAGATCTTGATACGATTATCTCTCAAGATGGGGCGAGAATTTTTTCATCGTATTTGACCGCTGTTTCTTATGTGGGCTTGCTCTATCTTGCTAACTATTCCGGCATGCGAAGAGGCGAGCTTTCTAAGTTGAGAGCAAACTGCTTTATTTCAGATGATGATGAAGTTCTAGGTAAGGCTTACTTTCTTTGTGGCGGCACATCAAAGACAATCAATGACCCCAATGCTCTTTGGGTAACTGATGAATATAGTGGTGAGGTCGTAAAGGCGCTGGGTGCCGTTTCAGCAATGAGATTGAGGTGCGCAAAAATTTTTAATCGGGGCAATGTCGTAGGCGCCGATATGCTCAACCCTCTTCTGCTCCTACGTGCTTATGAGCCTTGGGGCCGTGCTAGGGGTGAAGCATTAGATAAGAGCGTCGAACTCTGTAAGGATTTTTCCTACAATGGCTGGCAGGGGGTATGCCCTAACCTTTTTGATACAAGAGTGCTTACTATTACTGAAGAAGACTTCCTGTTGGCCAAAAAGTATACCCCGTCATTGGACATACAAGAATTTGCCGTTGGCAATATTTGGCCTTTTGCTCTTCATCAGCTGAGACGTACGCTACTGATAGACGCCACTGAATCTGGGGTAAGCAGGTCATCAACTCAGTATCAAGCGAAACACCGGGATACATCGATGACTCGCTATTATATATCAAATTTTCAGAGCAATCTTAGCGCTGAAATGCGTAAGGGCCTAATGGCTGAAATTGTTGCAAGTTTATCAAGGGCTGCTGTGGGTCTTAAAGAAAATCATTTTGTTTCTGTCTATGGTCAGGAGCATAAAGCGAAGCTCATCGAATTCGTAGATGTGACCGACATCAAAGACCTGGGCGAGACTGCCGACACAAGGTCTTTTTCGATCCGAGAAACATTCTTCGGTATATGTTTGAAAAAAGGCTATTGTTCATCAGGTGGAATTACTTTTGTAGGCGATTGCGGTACCTGCGCAGAGGGGCTGGGGGATAAACGTAAAGTTGCTGTATTAGTCGCTCTTAAAGATGACCTAACTTCTCGCCTCGTTGATTTCAAGTCAGGTGATTTGGATTATATTTCCATGGAGTTCCAAGTAAAGGCTATAGATGCAGCCCTCAAAACTCTTCGGAGTGATGATAATGGGTAAGGCGGAGCTTGATTTCAGTGCGGCCTTCGAGAGGCTTAAGTATGGAAACACCCTGATCCTTCCACCCGGCAGCCCGGTCTCTCAGAATAACGTTGCTAGGGAGGCCGGGAGAGACCCTTCTGCTTTGAGGAAGTCTCGATATCCTAAGCTTGTCGCAGACATCCAGGCTTGGATTGTAATGGAGGCCTCCACAACGACGGGCACGTCCACAAAGGTGGTGATTGCGGAGGAGAAGGATCCACATTTTGAATCCCAGCTAGCGGATGCAATGCTCCAACTGGACTCCCTTCGAGAAGAACGCGACCTACTGCTGTCCAAGCTTTTGATAGCAAATGACAGAATCCTACTTCTGACATCAAAAATCAAAGAAGACGACAATGCAGGCAAAGGCTCGGCTCCTATTGTGTTCACGTAGGTTATGTCGAGTGCGCCAACCGACAAGGTGAGCGATACCGACTTGCCGTCCAGATCCGTCCAGCTGTGCCGCTCGAAGGAGGCGCAGAGAGTTTCGCAGCAAGGCCAGCTGACGGCACTTGTGGCCGTCAGGCCTGATTCATCTGGCTGAGCCGTCCGAGCTTCCTGCCATACCCGACAGGAAGCTTTTCCCGATAGACTCAGAGGTCAAACAGGCAGCGTCATCTGTACCAGCCAGACAAGAGCCTCCAGGGCTTGTGTGTGGTAGTAGGCGAGGATCAGCAAGGCCGCGCCATTCAGATATCTCCCAGCCGCGATGCCTGCCTTCCACGTAGGCTTCACTTTGAGGCCATGCTCACGCTTCAGTCGTTTGATCAGTTGCTTCTGAGGCCGCTTTGACAAGGCAGCCAAACGCGAGAGCCCCAGGAACACCACCGCGAGCAACTGCATGTGGTCGCTTAAGTAGCGTTCGCCGGCGCCGAAGCCTTCAGGCAGGAAAGGCGGGGGCCCCGAGAAGGTGGCTGCAACCGCGAGGGTCGCGATCAGCACCCAAAACAGGGCCAGGGTTCGTTTGGACTGCAGGGCCGGGTATTTGGCAACGACAAGGGAGTGCGTTGTCATCAGACTCTCCGATTTGGTAGTGGACTGGGAATGAATGAGTTCAAGGAAAATTTCCCAGAACAGTCACCGCAGCGCTACTCAACTCACTGCTTTTACTGCATTCCTCGCTCTTGACGTGCTCTCGCTGTTCTCCCGCCTGGCGATGGAGGGGCATTCACTGATGCGGTGGTACTGGTCGATTTCACTGGCCTTCTGCGTGGACACCCACGCGCACAGCGACGACACCTATCGTAGGAATCGCCTGATGGCTTGAGAGTAAGGGGGCCCGGTTTCGGGCACCTGAATGCCTTACTAGCGCTTAGCCATCGCTGGCCGATTCGGCTTATGGTAACGTCCACAAGCCTTCTACCGCAGTAACCGGGACATGCTGCGGCCCAGAGGTAAATGCCGGCTTGTCAGACGACCACGTGACCTCGCGGCTCATTGGCACTGCAGTTGAGCAGCCACAAGGATTGAGCTCAGAGGTTCACATGGATCAGCAGGTAGCGCTGCGAATGATTGCGGAAAAGGCATACGACGTTGGGTATGCCGCCAAGCTTCACTTTTCGACTTTCGACATCGTTGAAAAAGCGCCTGGGTGGATCGGTATGGTCTCACTCATCATAGGTGTCCTCTCCCTCTACATCGATGTTTTGGCCGCCAAAAACATATCAGCCCTCATTACAGTGATTGGCATCTGCAGCCTTTACATCACGCTCTACTCAGAGACGAAGGGACAGTATTACCAGGCGGGTAGCGCGCTGACCGCGCTGTTTGATCGGTTGAAGGTGCTACATGCCCAATGCAAATCTGCCACTGGATTCATGCCTGCCCACCAGCAGGAATATGACCTCATTACCGAGGCGTTCCGAGGTGCGTGCCTGAACAAGCACATCCTGTTTTCTGGGTGGCTCGCCCACAAGAAATTTTTCTGGGAACAGCAGATCGACTGGATCGCCGAGTCCAGGACGTTTTCCCTGTGGAGAGACAAATTCCCGTTCTCTTTCTACGTCGTGATCATCGCAGTTTTGACTGCCATAGGCGCGGTTTCGTATCTCGGCTCCCACCCTGAAATCGCGGACGCCCTGCAAAGGATTTGCACCCATGAGTAAAGAGCTGTTTGAACAGTTTCGGAAGAATCTGGCGGTCAGGAACGCTGATGAGATCTCCAAGAGCTATCGCCAGATCACGGAGAAGCTCAACGGGAAATATTACGACAGCGACTCCACCACCCTGCACTGTCGCCAAGTCGGGTCGTACGGGCGCCATACGGCAGTCCATGGCATCAGCGATTTGGACATGGCGTTCGTACTGCCGTGGTCGGTGTATGACCGGTTTCAAAAGTATGAGAACAACAAGCAGTCCTCGCTGCTTGGCGAGATCCGCCTGGCACTCAAAGACCGGTTTCCAAACCATACCGTCCGCGCTCAGCAACAGGTAGTGTCTGTCGACTTCACGGACTATATAGTCGAAGTCTTGCCAGTATTCGAGCACGATGATGGCAGCTACACCTACCCTGATTCCAACGATGGCGGCAGTTGGAGAACCTGCAATCCGGTCGCAGAGATCAATGAGATCAACAGCCTTAACCAAGACAAGAACCACAATCTCAAGCGCCTCTGCAAAATGGTTCGCGCCTGGAAGAACGACCACGGCGTCCCCCTGAAAGGGATGCTCATCGATACCCTGTGCTACCAGTTCCTCAAAGGCACGACAGCCTACGACGATGAGTCGTACTCAGCGTACGGCGAGATGTCGCGGGACTTCTTTGCGTATCTGGTGGATATCGATGAGGACAAGGAACAGTGGCGAGCGCCGGGGAGCGGTTCGATCGTCACAAAGTCGGGCCACTTCCATCCAAAAGCAAAGAAAGCTCTGCGTCGACTGCAGGAAGCTCTGGACGATGCTGACGTTGCCCACGAGCGTTGGAGTACGGTTTTTGGCGAGCACTTCCCCGAGTACGTGGAAGAAGAGAAACAGCAAGCGATCAACGAAGGCCGAGTCAAGAACATGGAGCAGTTCATCGGCCAGAAATTCAGCCTGGATATCCAGTACAACCTGCGCATCGACTGCAGCGTCAAAAACGAAGGGGATCAACTGCGCAATCTGATGTCGAGGGTCATCCGCTACAAAATCCCGAAGGAGCGCGAGCTAACATTCTGGGTAGCCGATATTGACGTGCCGCCGCCCTATAAGATTTATTGGAAGGTAAAGAACGTAGGCCCTCAAGCAATTGAGCGAAACATGATCCGTGGAGAAATTCGGATGGACAGCGGGCCGCATCAGATCACCGAGCGATCAAGCTTCCAGGGGGATCACTACGTAGAGTGTTTTGCCGTCAAAGAAAACGTCTGCGTGGCCCGCAGTCGAATCGTTGTCCCGATCTAAGCTCACTCTCCCGCTGCGCGCCAGACGATCAAGGGCACCCGAGCAATCGGGTACCCTTCGAGCCATCAGCGGTTGACCACCGACCTCGGCATTGCCAAGCAAATGCACGCAGCGAAGACCAACGAACCTGCGATGCAGTACAGCGCGATGTCTGTGAAAGACGTCACACCCTTGAGAAAGGTACATCAGCTCAAGGCGGAAGGCCTTAACCAGAAGCAGATCGCCGAAAAAATGGGGATTTCTAAACAGACAGTGCACGACCTGTGGCACCGCAAACTGGACGTGTGACGCTCCTCACCGGGCGAGCAAGGAGTTTCTGCATCGTGAGTAAAGCGATATGAAATTGAGTAAGTTCCGTGTCGGCTGGTGGGCAAGTATCGTGGCGGGAATCGTTTTCCTGATTCCGCATCTCAGAGACGTGTCAACCATACTAGGGCCGCTGGCACCCTACATGGTTCAGCCCAGCACATCCGATGGTCTGAACCCAAAACTGCTGGGCTTGTGGTATGAAGAATACCAATACCCTCAACGCAATGGCGTTGTTGGCTTTGAGGGCACTACTGAGTTCTTTCGTAACAGGACATACCGAATCAATGGCCTCCTGAAGAGCACTACCTTTTTGCCTGTCCCGCTCTCTCCCTACACCACGATCTATAACTTCGATGGCAATGGAGAGTGGCAAGCCTCGGACGATGAGCTGGTCATCAAACTGCTGAGCGTAAGAATGCGTGTAGCCGCAAGATTGCTGGCTGGCATGACCCTCAAGATACGTGATACCTCGCGCCCACCGAGCACTGAAGAAGCCGAGTTGGAACATGGTCTCCTCATGGCCCAGTCACAGCGTTACGACATCCGCAGCACGAAAAAGAGCGAAGTAGTACTGGAGACAAACGGCCTGTTCGCTGACAGCTACCGAATCAACATGACTCGCACCAAACAGGTGTACATGAGATAGATGAGGCGCCACGCATGGGACGCCTGGGGCAAGCAACCTCGGGTGTCTATGCCTTCCGGCCTTCCGATGAACGAACCCATGGAGCTTGTTACCTACATAGGCCCCACAGTCACCGAGCCCTAGGCCCTGAATCGGCCCCATGCGCTCTTCATCCAAACACTTGCGTACCGCTGATCGAAGCACCGCCTCATCGACATCGGTGATTGCAGCTTGCTGATCACTGGGCAAGTTAATGTAGGTCATAACGAAAACATTCCTCGCTTACTGGTAGTTGGGGGTTACCTGATCTCAGGTTGAAAACGGCCAAGGCAGCCAATCCTCATCGCGCACGCCAAATTTAATATTTGACCAGTCACCCGCCATTCCACGAATCTTCTGATAGTGCTCATGATTCGCAGGAATGGCAGCCATCTCACGCCAAGATACAAACTCATCATCACCAGCAGCACAAATCAATTTATCAGTGTAATTCTTCATACCAATCGCCATACCCTGATGTGTTTCTTTATTACCGCCAGCCAATTGATTTTCAAGGGCAGCATTCTCAATACTTTGCAGCCTGAAAAGATGAGATGGATAATCATTTTCTTGGGCATCATTGCGCATTGGCTGCTGAAAGCTAAAACCCCAAAACAAGGAAGCCACCATATAGTGACACACGACAAAATTAAGGACGCGCAGTGCCATTTCATCATGACCGGAATATTCCGACTCAGGAAATAAGCTATCCCTAAGCTCTACAATCATAAACTTGAATGCATAAGCATCTGCAACTATCTCACGAGTGTGGGCAGCCAGCCTATCGGCTTCGCTCACCGTCTCGCCGCGTCCCAGTGCCTCGTGTACAAAAATATCATCAACGTCTAAAGGCGATGTAGAGGTTGCAGTCCTTGAGTTCTCAATCCTTCTGTCCCCGTGCAGATTGTGGAGATGCCCTATTTCATGCAGCAAGAGGAATACAAACAAGCCCTCGGCAAGCATTTCAAAGGCTTTTCTAAAATCATCGCGATGAAGCCACCAATATCTATTATCCGACCAATCAAATTCTGCATATTTGAACCAATAACTTAGATTGTTTCTCCAAGGCTCATAAAACTCCTCATCTGGGAATTTTTGGCGCCGCTCTGCCCCCACCAACATAGCAGAGATGCGGAATATCAAATCTAGCATACCCTTATAGACTAGAACCGCCTGGTAGCCATGAATAGCTGCTGCCTGGACTTGAATACTATCCACGAGATAGAAGCTTGAGTCACCCGTTATATACTGCTTACAAAGCCATCGACCAACATCGTTAAACTCAGAATAAATTATGTCTTCTTGAATCGAAAGATCTAGAAAAGCCTCTCCCGTTTCCGAAAAAATTTCTCTCCTAATGTAGGCTTCTACTGAGTCCGTATAATTTTGCATAGCAATCCTTTGCATGAACTTTATGTTGAATCGAACTTTAATTACGAGTAGCTCAAAGAAGGTCAGTCAGGGGATGTTGGCACAGATGCTCAGATAGGCGCAGCGCCCACAATGCCGACCTCTGGAGGCGGATCGATCACCTGCGGCAAAACGTTGAGCCATCTTGTATACGGACGTGCTCGCGGCCTGCTTGGAAGGGCCATCCATCACGTGCTGGTCAGTGATAATGGAGTAGATCTTCGCACTCGGCCTTCGAGAGCCATTGATATCAAGCATCATGGGCCGTAGGTGACTAAGGGTGTACTGGATCCCCGTCTGAGCTCGAATCCAGTGCAGCTGCCCTTTATCGACGATCATCCAAGGGAGCTCGATGCGCACACCGTTGACTTCAGAAACCATCCCTTCTTCGACGGCACCGCCGACGCTGTTAACCACCACCAGCCCACGCTTGGCGGCGGCAATCGCATCATCCATCAAGCCAGGGTCTTCTGCCCTATCTGGAAGTCCGTGTAACGCCCATGCGGCTTGGAATGCCGTGTTGGGGTCAGTGCCATCCCTCGCCACGGCCAACAGCATGTCCATAATCGCCCAGCGAGCACGGATCGAGACGTCGATTTCCTGCTCAGCAGTGAGCGCTAGCTCATAGCGATAGTGGTACTGGAGGGGGCAGCTCATGTAGGCCTGGAACGCCTCATAGCTCACAGTGGGTACCACGGTGCTGCTAGCCAACGGCAGCGGTATGATGGGTGCGGGCGGTACCTTCACCCCCGAGCGCTTAACCAGACTCGCGGGAGCAGCGCGATTGAGCGGAACTGGACGTGGCCACCCACTGATCTCATAGAGATACAAGTAATCACGAGCCCGAGACAGGGCGACATAGAGCAGGTTATTGCGCTCTACTCGCTCTTCGAACATGAACTCTGACCCAGTGCTGTTCAAAACTTCGGGAGGGATGAGATCCAACCCCCGCACATCGTATGCATAGGGTCGATTGGCACCGTATGACGCGTCGTCAACATCGGTGACGTGAACTGCTGGGTACTCAAGGCCCTTGCTGGAATGCACGGTCATAACGCTCACCGCATCCAGAACTCGCGCTTCAGGCGGTAAACCGCGATCCCCTAGCTTTTCTCCGATCCTACGGCGTAGCTCCTCGCGAAGCAGGAACTGGGAAAGCCGTGCCTGGCGGATATCTCCGTCACCATTGCGTACGGCATAGACGAACAGCCATGTTGCCAAGCGCTGAGTATGGGCCTGAATGGTCTGATCAGCAGGGTTTGGAAGACCGTAGCGCTGATCGAGCAGTACTTTGGCGACAAAATCCCAAGGCCTTGAATTCCGCTTGAGCCCTCTCAACAGCAACGCCAAATTTGACTTGGCTTGCTGGCCAGCGGGCGAGAGGCCTGGCGTAGGCAGCCATAGCCACCGGCCTCGCTGCATGCTCAATCCCGCGCCTTTGCGGGTCAGGAATATGAGGTGCTCGATGTCTTGGGGCGGCATTCGAAACGCTGGCTCAGAGATCAGCCCGACCAGTGAGCGCGGCTGTCGCATGCACAGCAGTTCCATCAGACACAGCAGCTTCTTAATCTCAGGGCGCTGGCAGACATCGCCGATGTGCAGCACTGGCACATTCAAGTTCTCAAGCGACTCAACAATCTGCTCAACGTTTGCCGATTTACGGCTGATCACGACTTGATCCCTGTACGGGACACCCCTCTGCACCAGCCCATCAATGCGCTGAGCGATGGTGACGGCTTGGGAGGGCTTGGAGTCGCACTCATACAGGGTAGGTATGACCCCGATCGAGGGACGATACGCCGTGACTGGTTCCAGAGGCATCCGGTCATTCAGTGCATGATGGATGCCTGCGCAGGAAAATAGCTCCAAGATCTCAGGCGTGCTTCGCCGATTCAGGTCGAGAGCGTAGCGGCGCACCGTTGCTCCTGGAATGGTGCTCAAGAACGTGGTGTCGAAGTGCATCAAGCTACGGATCGACGCGCCTCGCCAATGGTGAATGGCCTGACGCACATCACCGACGACCCAGAATGATTGAGCATTCAGCGCCAATTGACGAAGGAGGTCGACCATCACCTCGGTGACATCCTGATACTCGTCCACTAGTACGTGCGAGAAATGGTCGATGTACTGAGCAACGCTTGTTCTATCCCGCTTGGCCTGGGATGCAGGGAGGGCAATGAGGTCAACGTAGTCGACCAAATGCTCAGCTCGCATTGCTGTTTCGTACGCTTCAAACAGGGTGGCGATGTCTTCGCGCTCATTGGCTACATCCGGCTCGCAGGGCGGAAGTGCAGCCAAGCGCGTGCGGTAGTCGGCAACTGTGAGGCATTCTTCCTTGAGTCGTTTGATATGGCCCAGAACGCCAGGTAGCCAATCGTACGGGTTCTGTAGCCTCAGATAATACTTGAGCCGCACCTTGGGCAGCGTGCTCACCATCAGGCGAACTTGCATCAGCGGATCTGCGAGCCGAACGTCGGACTCCAGGCCGAAAATCTGATGGTATTTGCGAAGGAATTCGAGCCCGAATGCATGAAAAGTCCCGGCCCACACGTCGGCGGCTCCGGCGATGCCAGACACCTTCAGGCGTTCAACCAATTCATGAGCCGCCTTGTTCGTGAAGGTCAGCACCAAGATTTGGCTGGGAGGGATACCGCGCTCGACCAGGTGCTTGATGCGATGGATCAGTGTCGTCGTTTTACCAGTACCCGGCCCGGCAACAACGTTGACGAAGGTTTCGGACGCGGTAGCAGCATCGTGCTGCCCCTGCGTCATAAGCGGCAGAGGAGGAGGTGGAGCAGGAGGCAATATGGGGAGCAAAATGCCGTCGAATAGCTGAAGACGAACGATCTCCAGCGGTACCTCCAGAGTGGCTGCGATGACCGTGGCACCAGTACCGCTATAGAACAGTTGGCTTGCGACACCACGGGGTAGCAGAAGCTCACGAGCAAACACGTTGGCTTGAAGCTCCAAGCGCTCACGAGCACCGTATGCTTCCACCGCCACCGTAGCCTGACTGCCATAGGAATCCGTCATGCTGGTCAGATGAGCGACCGTCTGTGCAGGGCGATCGCCGTCGAGGTACCAGTGACCCAACTCATGGGCGATGAGATAGGCCGTTTCTCCTGGAGACACATCGTTGCGGATGTAGATGGTTTGAATTTCTCGCTTGAGCACCCCGCTGCCGCCACCCAACTCCGGGTGCCCGAAAGGTAAGCGCTCAATCGCGATTTCGAGTGTTTCCTCAACATGAGCCAGGAGCTCAGAGGAGCTGACGCCACCTAGAGAAGCGGCCAATCCGACCAGGGCTTCTCGGGTTTCGAATGCTTGCCGACGTGCCCGGTCGAATGGATTCACACTTAGCCCTCTAGGTTCAGGAGACGCTCTTGTTCCTCAGCCGGCAGCTGAAGCTCTTTGACTGCGACACTCCACGCCTTGCGTTCCGCTTGCACGGTGGGTTTTCCATCAGTCGCTTTGAAAGCTGGAACGCATTGGGTGGCGAACCGACGCTCCAAGGCTACCGACACAACGTCCAAAGGCTTCTTCAAAACGACAGCCAGCTTCGCCAGGACTCGCGCAGGCGCCAGTACAGAGCCACCAAGGATCATGTTGGTCAGGCCGCGTTGCTCACCTAGATCGATCTGAGGAGCGAGAGCACGGGCTTTTACCCCACTGACCTGCTCGATCGCCTTGATAGCCTCTACGACAACCTCATCACTGGTAATCGAATTAGTCGTTGCCTCACGCACAGCAGCAGCGTGAGGGCAATGGCTCAAAGCGTTGGCGAGAAGGAAGTTGGTGAATGATGACAACGAGCGCTCATATTCACCTGCGCGTAAGCGCGTTCTCATCACCAGACGCCTGTCAGCCCGGATGATCCAACTCTCCGAATCGGCACCTGCGTAATCATTGGCAGTGCGCTCGTAATCAGTCAGCAGCTCCGAAGGGTCTACTGTCCTTGATTCTTTATCGAACCGGGTCAGCCCGTCCTGCACCAGATCTCGCGCAGCGATCGACAGCGATACCCCACGGCGTTTTGCTACGCGTCTTACCAACTCATGAAGCGAGACCTTGGTAGTTAAACCAATTTGCAAGCGGGCAGCTTGTGTTCGTTCATCGGTGATTTTGGTAGTAGCGGTAGGTTGCATGGTCGCCTCCAAAGTCTGCTTATCCGCAGGCACTGTGCGTGAGACAGGTGGCATCGCTAACCGTTCGTCGGCTGGAACTTGAGGAATCAGTTCGACGAGTACGGACATCAAGCCAAGCAGCAGGTGCGGCTCGTCCTTGCCGGTGACCACTACAGGCTGGCCATTAGCCAGAGTCATCTCACACTCAATGCCCTGGGAGGTCTCCCGCAAGTGCATGAATGGCTTAAGGCAGGCTAGGAAACTAGCGCACCCTTGGAGATAATCGGCAGGCTGAAGCTTGGGCATTTTCATAGACGGATTTGGTCGCTGGTGAGATCGTGCGTGATAATCACGCTGACATACATCACTTTTATATCACTCGCGCGTGTAGGGACACAATTGATCCAGGCAATCTTTACAGAAGCAGTGCGTGTCGCAGTCAGCGAATGGCGAGCGAACGTGACCTACGAGCAAGTGCTTGAGTACCTGGCGCGCCCCGGCGATCTGGGGCGTGAGCTGCAGCCTGCGATCGAACGCGAGCTCAATAGCCGGGGGAGTAGCTGTGCAGAGGTGCAAGCCTTTGCATGGGCACAGCCTTGCCTGACGCTGGAGGGTATCTTCCGGCCAGATGACCTACCCGATACCCCTATTGATTTTTGCCCGGTGCCTGAAGCGGAAGGCACGGTTATTGCCCGAGTTACTGCGATCGCGTGCCTTGCGGCTATCAATTCCGCCACGGTTTCCTACGGCTCCGAGAACGGAGGCGATCTGTTCGTGAATCTGGTGGTATTCCCGCCTGGCCGAGGTAAATTCACAGTCAAATCGGCGGACAAGATGAGTGGGCACACGGATGGAGTGACCTTCCCGTTGCGGGGATACCGCGACCCCCTGAATGAACGCATTGCACCCTCTCCAGACTTTGTGTGCTTGTCGGCACTGCGCAACCCGAAGCAAGTTCCGACTACGGTGATGCCTCTCGACCACCTCATGGCGCGCTTGAGCCAAGAGCATATCGACGAACTCCAGAAGCCCCAGTACATCATTGGTTCGCAGCTGACCTTCCAAGATGGGATGGTAGAAATCCTAGGCGACGAACTTGATGTCGATGATGCGCAGCTTCTCTTCCAAATGAATGGAAGCTGGTGGATCCGATTCAGCCACAGCACCACGCAGATTGCTGACATCGACCACAAGTCCGCGCAGGAGGCAATGGACGCTCTGAAACACGCATGTGCTGACTGCGCAATCGCTGTTCCTCTGCAGCCAGGTGATATCGCCTTGGTAAACAATCGCATTGCGCTGCATGGCCGCAGTGAGCCTGGAAGTGAATACGGCGAGCAAACACGCTGGCTCCTGCGCACCTACGGGCTAGAAATCACTGATATCGATCCTAGCCAGTGGCATGAGGGCAGCGACTTCAAGCTATACCCGTAAACCTCAGCGCTCGGGCTATCACAAATGAGCTCGTCCGCTGCAAGCCTCTGCAAGTCCGGAATCCGTAGGTATCTCAACTGGGCAAGGTCAAAGCCCCAGGTCTGCCGCAAAACGCTGGTCGCGGATTGAAGCAGGGGCATGCCCATCGATGATCAGCTTCTGCTGCAGATGGCGTACGAGATGCCACGCCAGAGGCTCGCGGATCTCCAAGCAACCTTCGAGCTGATGGAAGCCACTGAAGCGCTGCGTGGTAAGGGCCTCTCGAAGCGCTGTAAAGCCATCAACGGTGAACACGGATAGGATTGTTCAGCCCCGGACGACGCTCGTAGGCGCTCACAATCGATCCAAGGATTCCAGGAAGATCATCCCCATAGGCTTTGCAGGCAAGAGACCAGAGCTGACCATCAGACAGTAGGGTCATTGGGCTCGCATTATCAATAAATTGGCAAAATAGCCCCAAGCGCGGCCAGAATCCAGATCCACCTGTAAACCAATTTTTTGACGTGTTAACCGCCGAGGTTTACAGATCAAAAATTTAGTTTACAGATCCGAATTTTCGAAGCGCGTAGTAGGTCACCGAGTGCGTCTTGCTAGAACATTGAAGGCGACGGACGCCAGCCGAGCCTGTTGTCCGAGACGGGTGGGATTTCAGACGGACTGATCCCAGCAAAAAAGCCCTATTGGTTTGACGTCAAAGCGTAAGCAGCAGCCTGCGGCTGCAAAGAAAGCGATTTCTCCTTGGCCCCCGGCCCACCCATTCCAACCTCAGCTTCACACCAGACCCTCAAACCCTGTGATCTAGAAACCGTAAATATCAGATGTAAAAGCCGGTGGTAGTCTGTGGGAAAGGCGGCGTCTGGGCCACTGCCGCTTTTCTCTTGCTCTCAAATATAAGAACTCCGTCTCGCTTAAAAATTTTCAAGAGGGGGGGTGAAAATAAATTGGCGATTGCCGACGAACGGTTGATAAATTGCCTATTTGTCAATCTGAGTTTTCACTCAAACATCCTCGAAAACCTATAAAAAAGGCTTTAAAGCAGGCGAAAACGCTAACATTTATGAGTTTCGATTCATCAAATGCGAATTTTGATCGCCTACGACCGCGCCCAGTAGCAGATACATTGGCCATGTCGATCATTTGTAACCGTCCGGCCAACTCACCTTCCTATCCACAATTGCTGGGACAAAAATCAGCAATCCTCCCTGGGTCAATTTTCAATCAGCGCCAACAATCAAACATATTGCCTAGCCAAAAGGGCCTTCAGATCGCTTGCATGCAGCTGCTCTTGATGCCTATTGATACCATTGGCGCTGATGCTATAGGATCAGATCAGGAGATGGCATTCCTCCTTTAACCGCCTTCGTGCTGATGATGCCTACGTGAACCCTGGACAGGGTGCGTAGGTGCGTCTCCCTGTCCTCCATTTTAGGACAGGCTATGATCTTATCCTCCGAGTTTCCTTTTTCTTTCGGCGCGAGCCGCTTGCCAGTTAGTCCACTCAGGTCTGATGAGGTGGGCTCGCCATGCTGAAGTCTTTAATGGTCATCGCCGTTGGCGCTTCACTTGGAGCCTGGTTGCGCTGGATATTGGGCATGAAACTGAATGCTCTGTTTCCTACGATTCCCCCAGGTACTGTGGTCGCGAACATGGTTGGGGGCTACATCATCGGCCTGGCCATCGCCTTCTTGGCCGCTTCTCCTACCCTCAGTCCAGAGTGGCGTCTCCTGATCATCACGGGTTTCTGTGGTGGGCTTACCACCTTCTCTACATTTTCAGCCGAAACGGTTGCCTTGATTCAGGAGGGCAGACTGGTCTGGGCGCTTGGCTCAATTTCGTTGCACGTTGCAGGCTCGTTAGCGATGACCGCTGCCGGGCTTCTGTCCTACCAAATGATTGGTACTCGCTGAGGAGATAGAAATGAAAGGCTATATGGTCGTTTTCTTCACCCAACAAAACCGTCGTTATCAGGGAAAGATGCTAGGCGATTGGATCGTCGACGTGGCTAAAGAAATGGGGTTGCGAGGCGCCACGCTCTGCACCGGAATCGAAGGGTTTGGGCACACAGGAAAACTGCATTCATCGCACTTTTTTGAGCTGGCGGATCAACCCACGGAGATTCGCTTGGCCATCACGGAAGATGAGGCAGAACGATTGTTCAAACGATTGGACTCTGAGGAAATATCGGTGTTTTTCACCAAGACGCCAATCGAGATGGGCACCCTTGGAAAAACGCCCTCCAGCTCAACACCCTCCACAACTTCGGAGCTATGAACATGAGCTACGCGGACATCCCAGCTGGCAACGCCCTCCCCGATGACTTTTTCACCGTTATCGAGATTCCTGCAAACCACTCGCCGATCAAGTACGAGGTGGACAAGTCGAGCGGACAAATTTTCGTTGACCGCTTTCTCAGTACACCGATGTTCTATCCGGCCAACTACGGGTTTATCCCGAACACGCTGAGCGACGATGGCGATCCGCTGGACGTCCTGGTGGTTTGTCCATATCCCGTCTCACCTGGAGTTGTCATCCGCAGTCGCCCGGTTGGTGTGATGTACATGACTGACGAAGCCGGAGCCGATGCCAAGGTGATCGCAGTGCCTCATGAAAAACTCAGCTCCATGTACATCGACGTAAAGGAGTGCTCAGACCTCCCTGCGTTACTCCTCGCACAGATCCAGCACTTCTTCGAAAACTACAAAGCATTGGAACCGGGTAAGTGGGTGAAGATGGGCCGCTGGGGCAGCGCCGATGAAGCGCGGGAAGAGATTCGCAAGTCGGTAGCTGCGTATATCCCCAAATAGACTTACGCCAGATTCAAATGCCTGTGTCGGAGGATCGCGCTGAGGTTCTTGCATTATGCTGGGCCTCAGTTGCTCCGATCATCAAATATCCGGGGAAAAATATGCTGGGAATGAAGGAGCGATGTTGACTCGTGATCTGACTCATATCGCTTCCTCGTACTGACGTTAGATGGAGCGCTGGCTGACGCGTTTGGAAAGCTCTTCGGCGGACTCTTTACGCTCGGAGTACCGATCAACCAAATAATCCTGGCGATCCCGCAACAGCAGGGTGAACTTCATCAGCTCTTCCATCACGTCCACGAGTCGGTCGTAGTACGAGGACGGCTTCATACGACCTGCCTCGTCGAACTCGGTAAATGCCTTGGCCACCGAAGATTGGTTTGGGATGGTGAACATCCGCATCCATCGGCCCAGTACGCGCAGCTGATTGACCACGTTGAAAGATTGCGAGCCACCGCAGACCTGCATCACTGCAAGGGTCTTCCCTTGCGTAGGTCGTACAGCGCCCATCGCCAGCGGTACCCAGTCAATTTGGGCTTTGAATACTGCACTCATGGAGCCGTGACGCTCAGGGGAGCACCACACCTGCCCCTCAGACCATTGCATCAACTCGCGCAACTCAGCGACCTTGGGATGTGTATCGGGGGCGTCATCCGGCAGCGGGAGACCTGATGGGTCAAAGATCTTGGTTTCGGCGCCAAACTCTTCCAACAAGCGGGCTGCTTCTTGAGTCACCAGCCGGCTGAAAGAGCGCTCTCGCGTCGAACCGTACAAAAGCAGAATTCGAGGCTTATGGAGCGAAGGCGTACGAGGTGCCAGTTGCTCCAACGAAGGAATGTCGATCAGGTCGGCGTGGACGTTCGGCAATGTGTCTTGCATATAAACTCCTACGGCGGCACCTGGTTGGGTGCCGCCTCGGTTGATCTTTAAAGCGAACCGATGCGGTTCAGTTCAGCTTTCAACTGGTCAGTGCTGATGGTCTTCAGTGGCAGCGCAAGAAATGCGCTCACGCGTTCGTGAATTTTGGCCAGTGTGGTTTCAAACGCTGCTGTGATCTCGGCTTCCGACCCGCTAGCCTCAGACGGGTCGGCCAGCCCCCAATGCGCCTTCAAAGCTGGCCCGAAGAAGATTGGGCATGCCTCACCTGCAGCCCGGTCACAGACAGTGATCACCATGTCTGGCGGCGAGCCTTCAAAAGCGTCCGAAGCCTTGCTGCTTAAGCCGGCAGTAGAGATACCCGCCGCCTCCAGTGTTTGCAGTGCCCTTTGATTCACCCGGCCACTGGGAAAGCTTCCTGAGCTGACAGCTTCTACGCCCTCGGGCGCCAAGTGGTTGAAAAGCGCCTCGGACAGAATGCTGCGGCAGCTGTTGTGGGTGCACATGAACAAGACTTTCATCAGAAGATTCCTTGATTCAGAAACTGAGGCGCAATGCCAGGGCAGACAAGGTGGCGACGAGGATAGGCAAGGTCAGCACGATCCCAGTCTTGAAGTAGTAACCCCAACTGATCTTGATGTCCTTCTTGGCCAGCACATGTAGCCACAACAGCGTGGCCAAACTGCCAATTGGGGTGATCTTCGGGCCTAGGTCGCAGCCAATGATATTGGCGTACACCATCGCTTGCTGAACGACGCCATCCACTTCGGCGGCATGAATGGATAAGGCACCCACCAGAACCGTGGGCATGTTGTTCATGATCGACGACAGCAATGCCGTTAGCATCCCAGTACCCAGGGATGCCCCCCAGACGCCATAACCGGCGAATACGTTCAGAATCTGGGCGATGTGATCAGTCAGGCCCGCGTTCTTAAGGCCATAAACGACCAGATACATACCCAGGGAAAAAATCACCACTTGCCATGGAGCCTCCTTGAGCACCTTGCTTGTGTTGATGGCATGACCACGAGCCGCGATGACATAGAGGACGAATGCGCAGACCGTAGCAATGGCGCTGATTGGCACACCCAGCGGCTCAATGACAAAGAATCCGATCAGGAGTAGTGCCAGCACCCACCAGCCGGCTACGAAAGTAGCGCGGTCGTGAATTGCCTCGTCCGGGTTGTCCAGTTGGTCGAGGTCATAGGTCTTTGGTAAATCTTTGCGGAAAAACCACAGCAGCATGGCTAATGTCGCTGCCACGCTGACGATGTTTACCGGCACCATGATCGAAGCATATTCGTTGAAGCCGATATCGAAGTAGTCGGCAGAAACGATGTTGACCAGGTTGGAAACCACCAGCGGTAAGCTCGCCGTATCGGCGATAAAACCGGCTGCCATGACGAATGCCAACGTAGCAGCAGGAGAAAAGCGCAACGCCAGCAACATCGCGATCACAATGGGTGTGAGGATTAACGCTGCTCCGTCATTGGCGAACAGTGCCGACACAGCTGCGCCCAGCAAGACGATGAACGCAAACAACTTACGAGTGCTTCCAGCACCCCACCGCGCTACATGCAACGCAGCCCACTTGAAAAAGCCTGCTTCATCAAGCAGCAGACTAATGATGATGACTGCGATAAACGTCCCGGTGGCATTCCAGACAATGCGCCAAACCTCTGGTATGTCAGCCAGGGTAACGACGCCTGCCAGCAGCGCCACGATGGCACCCAACGTCGCGCTCCAACCTACCCCGAGCCCCTTGGGTTGCCAGATGACGAGCACGATAGTGGCGATAAAGATCAATACGGCAATCAGCATTTCAGTAATCCGGTTGGGGCGTGAATCAGCTGCACACGCCCTGATTGATAGGGCGGTCGTTCATACCGCACAGGCGTTTAGCCTCGGTTTCCAGCCAATGCTGATTGGCGTCTACGACTTCTTTCAAAACCGCAGTTACCCACGCAGGCAAGTCGGGGTTCAGGCGGTAGTACACCCACTGACCTTGCCGGCGATCCATCAACAAACCAGCAGAACGCAGCAGGGCCAAATGACGAGAAATCTTCGGCTGGTTCAGGTCGAGTGCCGCCGTCAGCTCGCAGACACACAGCTCGCCTTCGCTCACGACAAGCAGGGAAATTTTGGCTCGGGTGTCATCCGCCAAGCACTTGAATAACGTGGTGGGGTTCATGGGTTCTGTCATAGATCCTCCAGGTGTTTGGTCTTGACCAAAACGAAGAGCTTGATGCGCTCGTGGATGTCGTGGAGCGTGTGGCGAAATGCACCGGGATCATCGCTCGTTACTGGGTCAGGAAAGTCCCAGGCAATGACTTCACCTGCACTGGGCATTGGTAGGCACTCGCTGGCGGATTTATCGCAAAGAGTGATTACGTAATCGAATCGATCAGCTTGAAACTCGCTGATGGACTTGCTTCGCAGGCCCGTCGCATCGACTCCAACTGCCTCCAATGCCTGAATCGTGCGCGGATCAATCTCAGACGGTTGGGATCCTGCGCTGAAGGCCTCGAAGCGCGGGTCGGTGTGCCGCAGTAACGCCTCTGCAAGCTGGGAGCGGACTGAGTTGGCAACGCACACGAAAAGAACTTTGATAGCAGGGGTCATGACTGGACTCGATGCATATGGAAAATCGAATATACGCTTTGGCAGATATTCGGTAAAGCGAATATGATGACCGCTGCTCAGGCTTGAGCCATAGCGGTCATGCAAAGCAAGGCATAGGGAATGACAGGGTGGAGACGGAGATGATGATCCAGACAATGCAAATAGCCGGAGGGCAATGGCAGCGCTTTCGCGACGCCTTGGAGTCTGCTTACCTTCCATCAGACGATGTGGATCTTCCGAACCGAACCTTTTTCGAATTCACGCGGGATGGTGAGACTGTTGGGTGGGGAGGGTTTGAAACGCATGGGGCAGATGGATTGCTGCGTTCCCTGGTCGTGGAGCCGGCATACAGATCGACAGGGGTTGGAGCTGAAATGCTTCGAGTCGTTGAAGCAATAGCTGCGAAGCAGGGAATCGCTCGATTTCATTTGCTGACAACAATTGCATCAGGCTTTTTTGAACAGCAGGGATACGCACTAAACCAGCGAGACTCTGAGCCGCCTCTGATTGGGAATTGCACCTCACTTGACCAATCGTTTGCATTGCACTTGACCACCTGTTTGCATCGGACTTGACCAGCCAATTGCATTGGATCTGACCACTTGAAGCACGGCGTAAGCCGATCAGAACGAGTTCCATGATGGTCGACCTCAATTATCGATTTACGCTATCGTATATCGATAATTTCATCCAGCCTTGTCAGAGATCAGGTATTGACCATGACTGAAATCACCAAGACTGACCGTAGCCCTTGGGCTGTTTTTTTGATCTTCCTCCGCTTGGGGTTCACCTCCTTCGGCGGCCCAATCGCACACCTGGGCTATTTCCGCGATGAGTTCGTGGTGCGTCGACAATGGTTGAGCGAGCGCAGCTATGCGGATCTTGTCGCCCTTTGCCAGTTCTTACCGGGGCCAGCCAGTAGCCAGGTCGGGATTGCGCTCGGGTTGTCTCGATCCGGCTACGCCGGGGCACTAGCCGCGTGGATGGGATTCACCTTGCCCTCCGCAATCGCCTTGATCCTCTTCGCACTCGGCATCGCCAGTTATGGTGATGCCATGCCTGCTGGCGTGCTGCACGGTCTGAAGGTGGTGGCCGTGGCGGTGGTCGCCCAGGCTGTCTGGGGCATGGCGCGCAATCTTTGTCCCGATGCGCCGCGTATTTCCATCATGGCAGCGGCGACCTGCTTCGTGCTGCTCGTACCCTCTGCCTGGGGGCAAGTGAGTGTCATCATCCTTGCAGCCATCGTCGGCCTGCTGCTATTCAAACCACAGCAGGGCGAGGCCCATGATCCACTACCGATCAGCGTGCGGCGTCGCGTTGGCTTGTTCTGGCTGGCCCTGTTCTTTGCCCTGCTGCTTGGGCTGCCGTTGCTGACAGCTGTGTTCCCGAGCCAGACACTTGCGATGATGGATGCCTTCTACCGCGCCGGCTCGCTGGTATTCGGTGGCGGGCATGTGGTGCTGCCGCTGTTGCAAGCTGAGGTCGTACCAACAGGCTGGGTCGACAACGAAGCATTCCTCGCGGGCTATGGTGCGGCGCAGGCCGTGCCGGGGCCTCTATTCACCTTTGCAGCATTTCTCGGTGCCTCGATGATCCAAGCACCAACTGGCTGGCTTGGCGGGCTGATTTGCCTGCTGGCGATCTTTGCGCCGTCTTTCCTGCTGGTGGTGGGGGCCTTGCCATTCTGGAAGCACCTGCGCCGTAACCTGCGTACGCAGGCAGCACTGCTGGGCATCAATGCGGCCGTGGTCGGCCTGCTGCTTGCTGCTCTCTACCAGCCGGTATGGACGAGTGCGATTCATGGCCCGCAAGACTTTGGCCTGGCCCTCGTGGCACTGGTGGCGTTGATGTTCTGGAAGCTGCCGCCGTGGCTGGTCGTGCTGGGCAGCGGTGTCCTGGGCGCGCTGTTGAGCATTGCACTGTGAGATACATCGAGTGACCGACAAAGACCTCTACGGCGGGTTGATCCGCCTGCATATCCTGCACCACGCTGCCGAGGCTCCCATCTTCGGGCTGGCCGTCATAGAGGAGCTGAGCCACCACGGTTACAAGCTCAGCGCGGGCACGCTGTATCCGATGCTGCACGGTTTGGAGAAGAAGGGTTATCTGTGCTCGCACCATGAACGCACTGGGCGCCGCGAGCGACGCATGTATGAGATTACCGATGAAGGCCGAGCCGCGCTGGCAGATGCCAAGGTGAAGGTTAGGGAGTTGTTCGGCGAGTTAATCGAAGGACGCTGATGGTCTTAACCGGAGTGCCTGCGACCAGCTACTTGCTTTCATGACCGCACACTGACCGAAAGCAGTGGCCTATTAGCTACGTACGCTTTTGGCCGACTTCTGCCCGTCAAGGCGTACCCGTGCGCCGGTCAAATTCGATGCAAACAACTGGTCAAGTCGAGTGCAACAGGTGGTCAAGTCCATGCAATTACGCATCTGATCTCACAGACGGAGCAGTTCAGGGGGCTTTGCCCTGGCTCGGCTTGCTACATGTGCAAGGCGTTACCATTCGTCAATGGCTTATAGTCTGCCCACCCGATAGTCTGAAAAGCCAGATCGGAAAAATGTGGCAGTGAGGCTCAGCACACAAGACCACGAATCGCACAGTCTCTGGTGCGGCGGCCCTCACTCGATAGAACGCAACGACAGGCTAAATGGGATTAGGCACGTATGCCGTGATCAAGCCGCATAATCTCGTCATGGATAATTGTGAATCCCATAGGTGTGCACAGCACCCTGCAGGGTGTCTGACGGCCTACACCTACTATAGATCTTACTAGCCATCGCTGCGCCTTCTTTCGGCTTCCAAACACTTCCAGCGCGATTGAGAAGACCTGCTCGTAACGCGTCTGAAAACAGCGATGCCTAGCACTCCAGCAGCCGATCGGGGAGCGAACGCATCGCCCGACAATCCTAAGCTCATTCATGCTTCACCCTCTGGTGATACTGGTCTGGTCGCCCCTCGTACTCTGTGCAGGGGGCATCCTGGTAGGGCCACCTCGTGGCGCGGCCCTTTAGCTCAGACGCAACGCCTACCATCGAATTGAGGATCTGCTAGCAGCTACCTATCACTCAGCACTGATTGTGCAAAATGGGAAAGATTGGAAGCCCCGCCTCCATTCCTGCGCAACAGGTAGCCCTTGATACCAACCTGGCCAGGCCCATCCCGATCACACCTTTCTGAGTCGCCAATCATGACGATCCGCCTCTGACCACTGAGCTCATTTTCTGGCCGGACATTAAGCAGATCGCAGGTGTGCTGATAGATGCCGGCTTGCGGTTTCATAACACCAATGCGATAGCTGAAACCATAGGCCCCAAGGTGCGGGAAAATCCTTTCCACTACGGGGCCGTAGGCCATTGCCAGGTTTGAACATACGGCCAGTCTCACCCCTGCAGCTTGCAGTAGCCCAACGGCCTCAACCGCGTCTGGATAAGGCTGAATGCTTGCCAGCTCTTCCTCCAAGCATTGATCAAGAAATGCGAGTTGGGAGGGCGAGATCTTGATACCAAAGGCCAGCGCAGCCTCGCTTAGAGAAAGGCAATGGGTCATGATCGTTCGGATGTCATCAGCGCGAGGCAAGCGGCCTTGGCGTCGCCCCTCTCGAAGCAACTGTCGAAACGGATGTGTCGGCTGCTGTATCTCTACCAGCGTTCCGAAGGCGTCAAAGATTACGGCACTGGTCTTCATCTGAGTTTCCTTCGCTGGTCACCGTCCGCAAGACAGCCAGCCACTCTAACGAGAATCAAGTTCAACAACCAAAAAACCAAGCTACCGAAGAGTAACGCCAAATTTTGAAAATTCATCCACCAGCGTTTTTCGACCCAGCATTTTCGGAAGCTTGAAGACGTTCCTGTACCCATACCACAAAAACATAGGAATAATGACAAGCCCAACTCCAAAGGTTGCCGTTGCAGCAATAATCCCAGCTGGAACCGCTGCTAGCGAAATAACCACACCCTTTACCAAAGCCGACCTTGCAATAATTCGCAGATCATCCAAGTCGCACTCAACTTTCCCACCAGCCTTCTCAAAAGCGACAACAATTATCGATTTCTTTGAGGCATGCTTATAGTACCAAGTTCGCGGAACATCAGTCGCCAAAGCACCATGCTTCACAAGGTACTTCAGCATCACAACCTCTTTGAAATAGAGAGTAGCGCCGTGCTCATCCTCATATCTAACACGTCGATAGAGAGCGTCTAGATCACCGCTCGCTTGAACATCATAGTTCTTAACAGTCAATGTCAGCTTCTTTAACTCGGACATGCTTCTTCCTTTAAACACACATTAACTATTAATGGATTAGATGACGGTGGGGCCTAATGAAGCAGGCTGAGACAGCGGCCTCGACGACGCGGGGGCACTCAAGCGGCGGCAGGCAATCGGCTGACCATGACGTAATGATCGTTGCCTGACACTGTCCGCAATAACGCCATGCCTTCGACCTCCGCTATCACCTCACTAGGGGGTGTGACAATTGTCATCCCATCAACCAGTTGCCCTGAAAGATCGCCATACACATACGCAACGAAACGATCGCCAACTTCAGCTGCATCTACCAGGTACGCGTCCACTAGTGCACCCCAATCATGGGCCTGCGCAATCGCCAACTTAGCTGACACCAGACTGGGCAGTCGTATTCCGCCCTCAGCCGTCCAGTCCTGGGAATTCAGACAACTCATGGATTCTCCATCACGTTCGAATTTGAAACCTACTCACTTACTGAAAAAAGCTAAACGCCGGCAGCCCTGTCAGTCTTCATACACTGACAACTAGGTCTGGCCGAAAGCCAGTTTCTTCATTGGGATAACCACGAGGATTACTCACAAACCGGATGCCGTTAACCACCTCATCCACGGCTTCGTGGGTATGGCCAAAGATCCATAGATCGATCTTAAAATTCATCAGGCCATCCCAATTGTTGCCATAGGCTGCTCGCAAGTGAGGATCGGCTCCTTGGTCACTCACGAACTTCATAAGGGGCGGATGGTGAGTCACAACTACACGCTTACCGTTGAATGGCAGCGACAGCTGAGCCTCTAACCACTCCTTCGTCTCTCGATTTCTCGCGATCAGGTCATCAGGGCGCAAACGCCGATACTGTTCACCGACACGGATGGCGCGAAAGTCATTCAGTGAGTCACGAGCACACCAAGAAGCAGCTACTGGGTCTCCGGTTGCGGCCAGGCTTGTCCAAGCCGTAGCGCAGAGAAACTGCACATCACCGTACTCTAAAACCTGATTTTCCAAGACGTGGACGTGCTCCTCAGCAGCGTCAAGCAGCTTGCTGTGGGTTCGATCTATATTCCCGCTGTAGTGCTCATGATTGCCCATGGCATATACGACAGGCGTGCTGAAGGTCAGGCTGGCCCATCTGGCCCCCCTGGACTTCACGTGGATGTCGCCGGCTAATACGACCACGTCACAGTCCACCACAGGGGGGACGAAATCGGCGAACTCACAATGTAGATCAGACAGTATATGAAGCTTCATCCCAACCTGCTGACGTCGACTTTCTAATAAATTGATCATTCCCTGGCCCGGTCGCCCGGACGCGGCGAGGCTGTCATCTGTAGGCCCACGATAAACGATGGCCGCCATTATTACCAGTTTTCGATATTTATCGACGCGTGGCGCTGTGGCCCTATTCTTCGTTTTGAGCGCTCAGCATGCAGAACGAGATAGCAGCAATAGTCCGAGCTCTGCGCGACCTTAGAGGATCGGCCCAGGAGGAGCTCGCCGAGATCAGTTCCCAAGCCAATCTGTCGCGATTGGAGCAAGGGAAAACGCAGGTCTCTTTGGTCAAGCTGAGCAAGATCGCGCGCACCCTAGATTTCGACCTCGTGGCTCTCGTCGCGCTGTGTCAGGCCCTCCAGGATGGGTCATCACCTATCGATGTCATGGCGAAGGCTTCGCAGGATTTGGAGGGCTTCATAGCCCTGGGAGGCTTGCAGGGCCTGAAGAAGCACTGGGACGCAGGTGAAGGGCTGGTAAAGCGCACGCGAGGCAAACCCAGCAGCCCAGATCGAATCCGAGCTGTGCTAGAGCTCAAGGCCAGCGGCATGTCGAAGGCGGAGGTGAGCCGGGCGCTGGATTTACCTGAAGCGACTGTCAGGCGTTACTGGCTCAAAGAACTGCCTGGTTAGAAAGGGAGTCGTGGGGCACGAGCAAAGAAGCTCTCCACTTGTCCGATTCGATTTAGCGCGGCGGCAGATCCGTGAAGCGCAGCCTGGGATAGATCCGCCTTTCCTCAGCGCATTTGGAAATCTGGAAGAACGCTGACAGCAGTGCATCTTCCGAAGGGCAGTGGCGGGTCATGACCTCGAACTCATTGTAATCGAAGGCTAGGACGCGGACACCGACCTCATCCATGAACTTCAAAATCATGGTGCTGTATTCATCGTAGTTGTCGATAAAAAACTCTCTGACCACGACAACTCCCACTAGGGGGCGTGCAGCAAGATCAATGTCCAAGGGCGTGCCGCCCACAAGCGCCAAGGCTGGATTGCCTTCTCGCTTGATCGTTGAAATAGCGCCACGTAGTTGCTGAAGACCGTTCTTCAACTGACTTGTAGCCTTCTTTCGCTTTCTCTCAAGCGTTGTGTTCAACGTCGCTGGGGTATTGGGACTGTCCTTCGCCTGCAGCAGTAAAGTCACTTCATCGCCCATTACCACTACGTCAGCCAGCTCCTCGCCATCGGAGACCTTCAAGGGGCCATGGATGATCCGCTCGGAGGTATATGCCCGCTGGAGCAGATAGATGATATCCAGTTCCTGAAACGTACCCGGCTCAGTGCGCTCCAACTGTGTATTGGAAAAGCCTTTGGAGCCTCGAAAGTCCTGGCGGGTAAGGTCGGTGATCAAATAGTCCGAAGGGAACAGATCCTCTTGTAGGAACACCGTTATGGCACGAGCGTCGTCCGCATAGGTCGTGAGGCTGAACCATCTGTCCGCCTGCTCATACATCTTGGGCCAGTGATCTGCTCCAATGGGGCTGAGTGTACCGAGCTCCTTGCGGAGCTGACCAAGCTTCGCCTGGGCCTTACAACTGAACAGCTCACGGTTGTGCTCGTCGAAAAAGCACACACTGAACTCGTCAGGGAAGCTCTGCAGTGCCTCGGTGAGAGGGTCACCAGGGATGAGTGGGGTTTTGATCAATAGCGGGCTTTGTGGGTCATCAAAGCAGGCTGTGAGAAGCGTAAGCCCCGTCGTTTCGTCTGCCTTGTATGGCGCGAGGTAAAGCTTCAGTTCACGCCTTTGCTGAGCCGCCAGGATCAGCTCTTTCCCTGCCTTGATTACCAGCACGGAGCCCTCAGGGCCTTCAACGATCCATAATCCACGGGCTAATACAGCGATTTGCTGAAGCGATTGTGGCTTCATGATCGTGAGGTACATGTGAACTCCTTGGTGCCTGATTGCGTCCTGCATAACCTGAAGCCTACGCTGGAGGTCGTCCGAGAGATAGCAGCTCACTGGTATATCAAGATCGAAGTAGCCACTTGGAGCAGGCGTGCCCGGCTATGCCTACCTGAAGGATGTGTTGACGCGCCTGCCTACGCAGCGAGCTAGTGAGATTGGCTATCTCAATATTACAGAAATCAGCGTGGACGTCGCCGCAGCCATTGACGTCCATACCTAAGATGCTACGGCCCCTGAGTGCGGGCTCAAAACCGTGTCCATACCCCTCATTGATGACCTTTAGACGTTGAGCGTGATGCGCCGCGCCGGGTACTGCAGGGCCGAGTTGAGAATGGCGCTGCGCACGCGGTCCTTGCTTTCCTTCACCGCAGCTTCCGGCAAGCCCACCAGCGTCAGTGACGGCAACCCATTGGCCATATGCACTTCAACAGTGACGGCGGGGGCTTCGACGCCGACCTGGGCGCGGCTGTGAACGATGGCGAGGGACATGCTCGATCCTTGAATGGGGGGCCGCTTCCTGCGGATTATTCAAGGGTAGACGAGGTGGGAATAAGGATGGCGGGGAGGTTTTACAGAACGTATCCAGACAACGAAGTGAGGGAGGGGGCAAGCCCTGATGCCAAGGCTTTTTGTAGGAGCGAGCTTGCTCGCGAAAAACGTCAACGATAACGCGTGCTTCCTGAATGAACGCGGTGCCTATGAGTTCTTCGCGAGCAAGCTCGCTCCTACAGGGGGCGGCATCAGGGCTTGCCTCCCACACTCATCGGGTTTATTCGGCCGATGGGGGCGTCAGCCGCGCTTCCAGTTCCGCTACCTTCGCTTCCAGGCTCTCAAGCCGTGCACGCGTGCGGGCCAACACCACCATCTGGCTGTCGAATTCTTCACGGCTAACCAGATCGAGCTTGCTGAAGCCACTTTGCAGCAGGGCCTTGAACTGGCTTTCGATTTCGTTGCGGGGCAGCGGGGTGTCGCCGCTGAACAGGCGAGAGGCGTGGCCGCTCAGGGCGTCGAGGAAGTCTTTGGGCGCGAGCATGGGAAATATTCCGGAAAACAGTTGGCCGGCAGTGTATCACGCAGCGTCTATAGTCTTTTCATGGCCCGGCACGCACGCTTTTCGCGCATAGGGATGGGCGGTCGCGCACTGTTTTGATGCGCATCGCCGTCGCCGGAGCGCCCCGCAGGTGGGCATAAGTGGGCAACGGACTGATTTCAGTGATTTTTACGGAGCTGGCAAGGTTTCTGCTTAGACGATCATGACCCATGCACTGATGCAGTCGCTGTGACGAATGCAGTGCGCCGACGGATCAGGGGTACAGGTTTCGTCACCAGTGGTTCGCTGGCGTCGCCACGGTAATACGCAGGCGACGATGCGTTACAAAGCCAGGCACTGCGCTTAGACTTGAGACGGGTTTGTTTTCCTGGGGCAAGTCCACCAATTCGGGAGAGAGTTTTCATGAAGCTAGTCACTGCCATCATCAAGCCGTTCAAGTTGGACGACGTACGCGAGTCACTGTCCGAGATCGGCGTGCAGGGCATTACCGTTACTGAGGTCAAGGGCTTCGGTCGGCAGAAGGGTCATACCGAGCTGTATCGCGGTGCGGAATACGTGGTCGATTTCCTGCCGAAGGTGAAGATTGATGTCGCCATTGACGACAAGGATCTTGACCGGGTTATCGAGGCGATAACCAAGGCCGCCAACACCGGCAAGATCGGTGACGGCAAGATCTTCGTGGTCAATCTGGAACAGGCTATCCGCATTCGTACCGGCGAAACCGATACCGACGCAATCTAAGCCGCCAAACCCCAACGCCCCAGGAGAAAAACACTATGACTCTGCGTAAATTCGCAGGGCTCGGAGCCCTGTTGTCCATCGTAATGCCAAGCCTTGCCATGGCGGCGGACGAAGTGGCGGCTCCAGTCCTCAATTCCGGCGATACCGCCTGGATGCTGACCGCCACCGCACTGGTGCTGTTCATGACCATCCCTGGCCTGGCGCTGTTCTACGGCGGTATGGTCCGCTCCAAAAATATCCTGTCGGTGATGATGCAGTGCTTCGCCATCACTGGCCTGATCAGCATCCTGTGGGTTGTCTACGGCTACAGCATTGCGTTCGATACCACCGGTATGGAACAGGGCGTCGTCAACTTCAACTCCTTCTTCGGCGGCATGGGCAAGGCATTCCTGGCGGGCGTCACTCCGGCCAGCATCACCGGGCCTGCGGCGCTGTTCCCGGAAGCGGTGTTCATCACCTTCCAGATGACGTTTGCCATCATCACTCCGGCGCTGATCGTCGGTGCATTCGCCGAGCGCATGAAGTTTTCCGCGATGCTGATCTTCATGGCCATCTGGTTCACCCTGGTCTATGCGCCGATTGCGCACATGGTCTGGAGCGGCAACGGCGGCCTGATGTGGGACTGGGGTGTGCTGGATTTCGCCGGTGGCACCGTGGTGCACATCAACGCCGGTGTGGCTGGCCTGGTGGCGTGCATCGTGCTCGGCAAGCGCAAAGGCTTCCCGACCACCCCGATGGCACCGCACAACCTGGGTTACACCTTGATCGGCGCGGCCATGCTGTGGATCGGCTGGTTCGGCTTCAACGCCGGTTCCGCTGCCGCGGCCAACGGCACGGCCGGTATGGCGATGCTGGTCACCCAGATCGCCACTGCCGCCGCTGCGCTGGGCTGGATGTTCGCCGAGTGGATCACCCACGGTAAGCCAAGCGCACTGGGCATCGCCTCGGGCGTAGTGGCCGGCCTGGTCGCAATCACTCCAGCTGCCGGCACCGTGGGCCCGATGGGCGCTTTGGTCATCGGCCTGGCAGCGGGTGTGGTGTGCTTCTTCTGCGCCACTACGCTCAAACGCAAGCTGGGATACGACGATTCCCTGGACGCCTTCGGCGTGCACGGTATCGGCGGTATCCTCGGCGCGATCCTGACCGGCGTGTTCGCGGCTCCATCGATGGGTGGCTTCAATGCCGCTACCACCGACATCGCTGCACAGGTCTGGATCCAGTGCAAAGGGGTCGGCTTCACCGTGATCTACACGGCGATTGTCACCTACGTCATTCTCAAGGTACTGGACATGGTCATGGGCCTGCGGGTCACTGAAGAGGAAGAGGCGGTCGGCCTCGACCTGGCGCAACACAACGAGCGCGGTTACAACTTGTAATTACGCGAAAAAAAGATGCCCGGCTTGCCGGGCATTTTTTTGCCTGGCGTTTGTCTTTGACTATAAGTTGCATGGGTTTTCCATCGACTTTGTGGTGCGATCCACACGGCACTTTCAAGGGTGCGAATGTCTTACAGGCATGTGGGCGTATTCGGCACTTTGTTTTTTTCCAGAGCGCGCTAGAATGCGCGCCGATGGGCGGAGAACTGTATGTGGCAACAGACCCTGATTACGCTGCGGGCCAAGCCCCGGGGCTTTCACCTGGTGACCGACGAGTTGCTTGCCGGCCTGCCTGAATTGAAGGCCTGCCGCGTGGGTCTGTTGCATCTGTGGCTGCAGCACACCTCGGCCTCGTTGACGGTCAACGAGAATGCCGATCCGGCGGTTCGCCGCGACTTCGAACGTTTTTTCAACCTGCTGGTGCCGCAAGGCGAGGCAGGCTTCGAACACAACGACGAAGGCCCGGATGATCTGCCGGCGCACTTCAAGGCCAGTCTCCTGGGCTGCCAGCTGAGTTTGCCGGTGAAGGCCGGCCGCTTGGCGATGGGGACCTGGCAAGGTGTTTATCTGGGCGAGCACCGTGATCATGGCGGTGCTCGTAAAGTCCTCGCCACCTTGCACGGTGAAGGGGCATAAGCCACTGGTGATCCAGTGGATGTTGATTTTTTTCCGGCGGCCTCGACAGAGGGTAAAGCTGGGCTATAACTAATCTGCTTTTCGCAAGTCATGAGGTAGAACATGAGCGACGATGATCTGGAAAACGACGACCTTGAAGTAGGTGACGAAGAGGACACTGAAGACAGTCTTGAAGTGGCGGCTGATGACGTTGCTGAAGACCTCGAGGACAGTGCTGCCGACGATGCCGCTCCCAAGGCCAAAGGCAAGGCCAAGGCTGCTGTTTCGGTAGACGAGCTGCCCAGCGTTGAGGCCAAGAACAAAGAGCGCGATGCCCTGGCCCGAGCGATGGAAGAATTCCTCGCCAAAGGCGGCAAAGTGGTCGAGGTCGAGCCCAATGTGGTTGCGGATCCACCGAAGAAGCCGGATAACAAGTACGGCAGCCGCCCCATCTGAGGTCAGCTGACTGCTTGTAAGAAGAAGCCCGCCGTCGCTGCGGGTTTTTTCATGCCTGGTGATTTGTTCAAGCCCTTGTGGTGATCCCAATGTGGGAGGGGGCTTGCCCCCGATAGCGGTGTGTCAGCCACCAGATGTATTAGCTGATCCAGCGCAATCGGGGGCAAGCCCCCTCCCACATTTGGATCTCCAGTGTTACTGCCAACTGCGCAGCAACGCCGGCAACTCCGTCAGGCTGCGAATCTCTGCATCAGGGCGCTTATCTGCTTCCCATGCCTTGGCGCTGGGGTTAAACCACACCGCCCGTAACCCCGCCTGCTGCGCGCCGGCGATGTCATCCCCGGGGTGATCGCCCACATGCACCGCCGCACTGGCGTCCACACCGCCGCGCTGCAACGCTTCCTCAAACAACCGCGCATCCGGCTTGGCGATACCGATGTCTTCAGCGCGCAGGGCAAAGTGGAAGTAGTCCGCCAGGCCTACACGTTGTACGTCGGCATTGCCGTTGGTGATCACCCCCAGGAGGAAGTGCTGGCGTAGCGCTTTGAGCATCGGTTCGGCTTCGGGGAAGACCGTGAGCTGGTGCCGCGCATGAATGAACGCCTCAAAACACACATCGGCCATCTCTGTCGCTTCGGGCTGCGGATAGCCGGCCTCTTCGAACGCATGCAGCAATACGCGATGGCGCAGGACGCTGATGCGGTGTTTGAGCTCAGGATGACGTTCCAGCACCTGTTGGCGCAGGCTGGCGAAATGCTCCAGGGGCAGGTCGCCGACCCTGGATGCATTGACCGCCAACCATTCGCGCATTGACGCTTCGGCGCTGATGATGACGGGTACGTTGTCCCAGAGCGTGTCGTCCAGGTCGAAGGTGATCAGCTTGATGCTCATGAGTCGCCGCCCTTGATGCGTTTGGCCCGTGGATGGGCGCTGTCGTACACCGTTGCCAGGTGCTGGAAGTCGAGGTGGGTGTAGATTTGCGTGGTCTTGATATCGGCGTGGCCGAGCAGCTCCTGGACCGCGCGCAGGTCCTGGGATGACTCCAGCATATGGCTGGCAAAAGAGTGCCTGAGCATATGCGGGTGCAGGTTTTGCCCCAGTTCGCGCTCGCCGGCGGCCTTCACGCGCAGCTGAATGGCCCGTGGCCCCAGGCGTCGGCCTTGTTGGCTGATGAATACCGCGTCGTCTTTCGGATTGGCCAGCGCCCGTAACGGCAGCCACAGCTGCAGGGCTTCGCGAGCCTTCCTGCCGACGGGCAGCACGCGCGTCTTGCTGCCTTTACCCAGCACCTGCACCAGCCCATCGGCCAGGTCCAGTTGCTCAAGGTTCAGGCCGGTCAGCTCCGACAGGCGCAGGCCCGAGGAGTAGAACAGTTCGAGGATCGCCTGGTCGCGATGGGCAAGGAAGTCATCCTCGATCGCGCCATCCAGCAGTTGCAGGGCGCGGTCGGTGTCCAGGGTCTTGGGCAGGCGTCGCTCGCCTTTGGGCGGCGACAGGCCGTTGGCCGGGTCGTGGTCGCACAGGCCCTCGCGGTTGAGGTAGTGATAGAGGCCGCGCACCGCTGACAGCAGGCGCGACAGGCTGCGCGAGGACTGGCCTTGCTGGTGCAGCCGTGCGACCAGGCTGCGCAGGCCCTGGATATCCAGGGCTTTCCAGCTGGCAACCTGCTGTTTTTCGCAATAGGCCAGGACCTTGTTCAAGTCCCGCCGGTACGCTTGCAGGGTATGAGGCGACACCTGGCGCTCGTTGCGCAGGTGAGCGCAGTAAGCGTCCAGTTGCCGTTCCATGGCTAGCGCACCGCGCGCAGGGCAGTGGTGAAACGCGGCAGGACGCGGCCCAGCACTTCGGCGATATAGGTCAGGAACAGGGTGCCCACCGAGCTTTTATAGTGCGCCGGATCACGGCTGGCGATGGCCAGTACGCCGTGCAGGCCTTGGTGGCTGAGGGCAACCACGGCGGTAGAGCCGATCTGTTTGCGCTGTTCGGCGCCGAACAGGAAATCCAGTTCATGCTCGCGCAGCGTACCGCTGATGGTCTTGCCTTCCGAAAGCAGGCCGCCGATAGCGGTCTGTGCTTCGCCACCGCTGACCCAGCGACCTACCGGCATTGGGTTATCGCTGAACAGGATGAGGCTGACAAATGGCACCTGGAAGTCCTGGCGCAGGCTGTCTTCCACCGCCATCACTGTTTCTTCCAGGCTGGCGGCGTCCATCAGGGTCAGGATCAGGCGACGGGTCTTTTCGAACAGGCGATCGTTGTCGCGAGCGACGTCCATCAGGTGCGAAAGGCGGTGGCGCATTTCGATATTGCGCTCGCGCAGGATCTTCATCTGCCGCTCCACCAACGACACGGTATCGCCGCGTTGGTGAGGGATGCGCAAGGCCGGGAGCAATTCTTCGTGCTCGACGAAGAAGTCCGGATGAGCCTCAAGGTACGCCGCAACCGCAGCGGCCTCCAGGCTTTCACTCGAGGTGACGGGGGCGGGTACTTGAGGCTTATCGGTCATTGGCTTGGCTCACTCATAGACGGACCTGTCCTTCGTATACACGCGTGGCCGGCCCGGTCATCATCACCGGGTGGCCAGGGCCTGCCCATTCGATGGACAAGCGTCCACCCGGCAGGTCGATCAGCAGCGGCGAATCCATCCACCCCTGGCTGATCGCGGCCACGGCAGCGGCGCAGGCGCCAGTGCCGCAGGCCTGGGTTTCGCCGGCGCCGCGTTCCCACACACGCAATTGCGCGCGGGAACGGTCGATCACCTGCAGGAAGCCCACGTTGACTCGCGCTGTAAAGCGCGGGTGATGTTCGATCTTCGGCCCCAGTTCGTGCACGGGTGCATTGTTGATGTCGTTGACGCGCAGCACCGCATGGGGGTTGCCCATGGACACAGCCGCGATATCGACCGTGTTGCCGTCCACGTCCAGCGCATAACTGAGGGCCTGCTCGGGCGCCTGGAACGGAATGTCCGCCGGCACCAGGCGTGGCGCGCCCATGTTGACGCTGATCTGGCCGTCACTGCGCACATCCAGTTCGATCACGCCGCCCTTGGTTTCGACGCGAATCTGGCGCTTGGCGGTCAAACGCTTGTCCAGCACAAAGCGCGCGAAGCAGCGCGCACCGTTGCCGCATTGTTCCACTTCGGAGCCGTCGGAGTTGAAGATCCGATAACGGAAATCCACCTCCGGGTTGGTCGGCGCTTCCACCAGCAGCAGTTGGTCGAAGCCGATACCGGTATGGCGGTCGCCCCATTGTTTGGCGTGCTTGGGCAGGATGTGTGCGTGCTGGCTGACCAGGTCGAGAACCATGAAGTCATTGCCCAGTCCGTGCATCTTGGTAAAACGCAGCAGCATGGCTTACTCCGGCAGCGGGCTTTCGCCAGCATACAACTCGGCTACCGTCTCGCGGCGACGCACTTCAAACGCTTGATCACCGTCCACCAGCACCTCGGCGGCGCGGCCGCGAGTGTTGTAGTTGGAACTCATGACAAACCCATAGGCACCGGCCGAATGCACGGCCAGCAGGTCGCCTTCCTCCAGGGCCAGCTGACGATCCTTGGCCAGGAAGTCGCCGGTCTCACAGATCGGGCCGACAATGTCGTACGCACGCGCCTGGCTGTGGCGCGGCGCCACTGCCGTGACGTTCATCCAGGCCTGGTACAGCGCCGGGCGGATCAGGTCGTTCATCGCCGCGTCGACGATGGCGAAGTCCTTGTGCTCGGTGTGCTTGAGGTACTCGACCTGGGTCAGCAGTACACCGGCGTTGGCGACGATATAGCGGCCCGGCTCGAACATCAGCGTCAGGTCGCGCCCTTCGATACGCTCGCGCACGGCCTTGATGTAGTCGGCAATCAGCGGCGGCTCTTCATCGCGATAACGCACGCCCACACCGCCACCGAGATCGATGTGATGCAGGTAGATGCCGCAGTCGCCCAGGCGGTCGATCAGCGCCAGCAGGCGGTCGAGTGCATCCAGGAACGGCGGCAGGGTGGTCAGTTGCGAGCCGATATGGCAGTCGACGCCCAGCACGTCCAGGTTCGGCAATTGCGCGGCGCGGATGTACACGTCTTCGGCGTCGGCGATGGCGATGCCGAACTTGTTCTCTTTGAGACCGGTGGAAATGTACGGGTGAGTGCCGGCGTCGACGTCCGGGTTGACGCGCAGGGAGATCGGCGCGCGAACGCCCATCTCGGCGGCCACGACCTGCAGGCGCTCCAGTTCGTCGGTGGACTCGATGTTGAAGCAATGCACGCCCACTTCCAGGGCGCGACGCATGTCTTCGCGGCTCTTGCCGACGCCGGAGAACACGATCTTGTCGGCCTGGCCGCCAGCGGCCAATACCCGTTCCAGCTCGCCACGGGACACAATGTCGAAACCGGCGCCAAGGCGCGCCAGGACATTGAGCACGCCCAGGTTGGAGTTGGCTTTGACCGCGTAGCACACCAGATGCGGCACGCCTTCGAGCGAGTCGGTGAACGAGCGGTATTGCGCTTCGATATGGGCGCGCGAATACACATAGGTCGGGGTACCGAAGCGCTGGGCAATCGCGGACAGCGCCACGCCTTCCGCGAACAGCTCGCCGTCCCGGTAGTTAAAAGCGTCCATGGGGATCCCTTAGTAAGTGTCGTGCTTGTGCGCTTTGGACGGCTTTTGCGACGACTGCGCCTGTTCGTTCGGGTCTTTGCTGTCGTCAGGCAGGTACAGCGGTCCTTTCTGACCACAGGCACTGACAAGGCAAGCAACCGCGACGAGCGCAGCAAGGGAAGAGATCAGGCGCTTCATGGCGAAATCCTTGAATATGCATTAATTGCGCCCGAGTATACCGACCACCCGCCAGCTTGCCTATGCGCTGGAATACCCGTCCGGCGGGGGTTTGCCGAGATAGTCGGGAAGCGGGCTACGTTGGTTGAGGATATTTCATACCGCCATCTATGATGAAATCGGTATCCTTTGCAATCGGCGGGGCGCGTCCGTATCGTGCGGCGCTTGAGCAAAACCAGACACTTTCGAGGTTGCCACAATGAGTTTGACCGAAGCCCGTTTTCACGACCTGGTGGATGCGACCCAGCAGGCGCTGGAAGATATTTTCGACGACAGCGGTTTGGACGTGGACCTGGAAAACTCGGCCGGCGTGCTGACGGTCAAGTTCGAAAACGGCACTCAGTTGATCTTCAGCCGTCAGGAACCGTTGCGGCAGTTGTGGCTGGCGGCACGTTCCGGTGGTTTTCACTTCGACTACAACGAAGAAGACAACAATTGGCAATGCGATAGCAGCGATGAGCTGCTCAGCGAGATGCTGGCGCGTCTGGTTCTGGAACAATCCGGCGCCGAGCTGGATTTCGACGAGATTTGACCGTGAGCCAGTCCGCACCCACGCGCCCGCCCAAGCCGCTGTTCAGCAATGTCAGCCCGGCGGTGCCGTCACCTTGTATCAGTTTATGTCGCCTGGACGAGCAGAAAGTCTGCCTCGGCTGTTTCCGCCATGTGGAAGACATCCGCGAATGGCGCTCCGCCGACGATGAGCGGCGCCGGGTGATCTGTGCCGAGGCCGAGCAGCGCCGAGCCCAGGCCTGAAGTCGTCTTGTTTATTTGTGACGCTGTGGTAGTGTCCGGGTACGCCTCAACTCATCGAGGCCCGTGAGAACCCCGCCTTTTCCTGGCGGGGTTTTGCTTTTTTGTGCAGAAAAAAGGAGTCTGCCTGAATCATGACCACCGCACCGTCCATCATTCTCACCCGTCTTGACGTGCAGCGTCTGGAGCAACTGATCGACCGCCTGGGCGACGAGTTTCCCGGTGTCGAAGCGTTGCAACACGAACTCGACCGCGCCGAAGAAGTGGTTGGCCACGATGAGGTGCCTGCGGGTGTCGTGACCATGAACTCCAGCGTGCATTGCCGTGAGCAAGGCAGCGGCAAGGATTACCACCTGACCCTGGTTTACCCGAAAGACGCGAACGCCGATGAAGGCAAGATCTCGATCCTGGCACCGGTGGGCAGCGCGTTGCTCGGTCTGCAAGTGGGCCAGCATATTGACTGGCCCGCACCGGGCGGCAAGACCCTCAAGCTTGAGTTGCTGAGTGTCGAAGGCCAGCCCAAGGATGGCGGCGCCTTTGCGCTTTAAATCTGCTTCAGCGCCTGATTGAGCGCGAGCTCAAGCTCCGCCTTGTAGCGCAGGTACAGATTGCTCGGGCTTTGCACGTCGCCAAGCAGGCCCGATAGATCCAGATCGGTGATGTAGCAACGGTAACGCTCGGTTTCCCGGCGCTGCCCGACGATTTCCCGGGCGACTACCGCAAACAGCTGGTCGCCAAACTCCAATTCGGAAAATTCCCGCTGATTGCAGTACAGCGTGATACCCACCTGCCCGGGCGCCGCCCTGGCGATAATCGCCTGCACGTCATAGAACGGCTGGTTGGCGCGGTTTTGCGGAGCCGGCCTTGGCTCAACGAGACGAGCGCGGGCATTGCCCGACGGCAGCAGTTGGTAATACGCGATCTGCACTTCGCCCAACGGCTGTTGGGTGTCCAGAGCCGATAGTGCTTCGCGGCGATAGATGATCGAGAGCAGAAAACGCTGCAGCGGTGCCAGCAGGCTTTGCTCATCATGGAACGGCAAACGCTGCTGCCAGAGTGCATTGAACTCGTCGAGCACATACAGTTCGGCAAATTCTTCATGGACCCGGTAGAACACCTGTATGCAACCGGCCGCACCCATGGGCAGCAGCAGCGCCAGGTCGTGATCTTCCAGGGCCATGGCGTCCAGGTGCCAGGGGCTGTAACTGGCCAGCTCTTCGCTGAGGTAGGCGATCAATGCGTCCTGGGTCGGCAGCGGTACATGGGTGGCTTGGCCGGGGATCAACTCCATGACGTGATAGTGCTGCTGCACCTGGAGCAGGTAGCGGTGATTGCCCTGGCCGAGCAGCAGGTTCTGCGCGGTGTCGAATACCTCTTCCACACGCTGGGCAATGAACTGCGCTCGGTTGTGACAGAAGCAACGCACGCGCAACCGTGGCAAATGATCCGACGGCAGTTGGTTGAGGTAGTCGCGCAGGCAGTCGAGCAGCGCATGGGGCCCGTCGTAGCGGCTGACCATCACCTCGTTCCAGCTATTGAGCGTGACCTGGTCCAGGGTCAGTACCAGGTTCTCACGCACGCCGGCATAACTCAGCGAGTCGGTACGCTCGGTGGTCATCAGAATATTCAGGTCGCGGTGATGCTTGAGCGGGTCGACGCCGACGTTGATCAGCAACAGCACTTCTTCGGGCACCGCCGAGCGTAACAGGCGGGTTTCATCGACGCTGGCCATGGGCAGGGCGATAGTCTGCTGCAGGCTGCCCAGCAGGTTGAACAGCTCGAACTCGGTCATGTCGCTGGCGCCCGGGTGCAGCGCCAGGCGCGTACTGCTGTCGATCACCCCGTTGCGATGGCACCAGGTAAGCATTTCCAGCAGGTCGCGGCTGCGCTTGATGGGCGCGAAATGCTCCCATTCCAGTGCGGTGAGGTTGCCGTTATACAGGCCCCAATGGTGCTGCCCCGGCTCCTTGCGGTTGGGTGAGTGCACCAGGGTCAAGGTGTCTTCGGCCAGGTCCGGGGCAATGCCGGGGTTGATGAACTCGACCTTGCCGGCCTTGCGTTCAAAGGCTGCGTACAAGCGCCGGCCCAGTACATTGAGGTCGCGCCGGTTGATCGGGCTGACGGTCTGTTCCGTGCGGGCGAACTGGGTGAGGAAACGATAACTGTAGTTCAGCTCGTTGACCAGGGCGCGGCGCTCGGAGGCGACCTGACGCACTTTCCATTGGCTGCGGCTGTCCAGCAGGGCCAGTTGGCGCTGGTCCCAGTCCCATTCATGGGCCAGGCGTTCCAGCAGCAGTCGTTGCCAACTGGCAATGCGCTGGCCGGCGCTGAGCTTGCGGTTGACCTTCAGGTACAGGCTGCGCCGTACCAGTTCCAGGCGCTCCGGTTCATTGCGGGCCTTGAGGTATTCCTCGATGCGGCGGTAGACCACGATGTAAGGGTCCAGCTCATCCAGGTCCATCTGATTGGCAAACACCGCGCGCTTGAAGCGCAGGCTCAGGCACTGCACGTTGGGGTGCTCGCTGGCATAGACCTCGGTCAGCAGCAGCTTGAGCACCGATTTATAGGGCGATTCGATGCCCTTGAACAATTGCCACAGCCCGGCACCGATGAACTCCCCTGGAGGGATGTGCGCCAGATGGCCGAGATCCAGGGTTTCGTCGGCGCGGATGAAACGTTTGGTGAGCAGCGCGTGGGTGAACTCGGCGTAGCGGCTTTCTTCATACACCGGCACCAGCCACCAGATCGGCGTGCGCCCGGCCAGCCAGATTGCGGTGCGGTAGAACTCATCCAGCAGCAGGTAGTGCTGAGTGGTCCCGCAATCGTCGGAGCTCAGTTGCGTGTCCCGTTCACCCAGCACAAAGCGTGTCGGTTCAATCAGGAAGAAGTGCGCCTCGGCGCCCATGGTCTGGGCCCAGGCTTCCAGCAGTTGGCACTTCTTGCGCAGCTCGACCAGCTCGTTGTCACTCAAGTCGGGCGCGTGGCATACCCACACGTCCATATCGCTTTGATCCGCCTGGGCCAGCGTGCCCAGGCTGCCCATCAGGAACAGGCCGTGAATGGGCGTTGGCGGGTTGCCGCGACGGGCTTTGTAGGAGAACGAGCGGGTCAGGCGCTGGGCTTCGGTCAGGGCCTGGGTGTCGGGTTCGAAATTCGACAGGCCTGCTGGCGTACTGCCTGATACATAGCCGGGCAGCAGCGGATGGTTGACGTGAAAAAACAGTGGCAACAGGGTCAGCACGCTCTGCTGGCGCGGCGTCAGCCCTTCGATCGCCCGGGCCATACGCCCTTCGTTGAGGGCCATGAAACGCGCGCGCAATTGGGCCAGCACCTTGCGGTCGATGCCTTCGTCCAGGTCGGGGCGGATTTCATGGGTGCGGGTCATGTCGAACTCGGTGGCTCGCAGGGCCCGACGTGGGCGGCCGTGTAGGAGTTTACAGACAGTCGCGTAGGAGTTTTAGAGGAAATGGACGTTGGCTGCAGAATTTTGTGAGCTGCGCAGCAACGCCCGTGGAATCCGCAGAGGGCGGACTCCATGGGCGGGGATCAGGGGTCAGGCGGCTTCTTTGGTGGAGGCGGTGGTCAAGATAGTCAGCAAGGTCTGGGCTTGCTCGGCGGCGTCCCGGCCAAGGCTGGTCAGGTAGCCTCCGTCCGGTTGGTCGATAAGCCCTTTGGCATGGAGGCGCCTGGCAGCGGCAACGGCAGTGGGAGCGGCGGTCTGATGGACTTTCAGACCCTCCTTGGTGCTGTCCAGGGGGAAGAGTACAAGGATTTCCAGTTCGGCAACCAACTCAGGGGTATACGACATAAGGACTCCAGACTTTCTAAAATTTATTAGAGGCTAGCAGGCCATAAGGTGAACGCACTTTGCCGAACTGTCCAGCGTGTTGCAGCGCGGCCGGATTATTCCTTTTCAGGCGGCAGCTCGGGCAGTGCCCGCAGCGCGGTTTCATACCATTGGGTATCAAAGGCGCGGTCCTCTTCCAGCATCGCGTCGATCTCGAAAGCCAGCACGTGGGCCATGAGATTCAGGATCTCTTCTCGCTCATAACCGACCAGCGTCAGCTTGTTGAACGTGGCCTTGGCCGCCGGCGGGTTGTCGCTTTCGATCTGGTTCTCGATGGCCTGGATCAGCGTGCTTTCGGTGAATTCTTCTTCGTCATTGTCGATATCGGTCGGCTCGCTCATGGCAGGCTCCTCAAGGAAAGGGCGCCAGTCTAACGCCATTCAGGCCGCTGATGCTGCTGGCCAGTCCCAGCCTTAGCGTCTATAACGCTTGCAGCCAACCCCGCACCCGGCCTGGAGGCTTTGCGATGCTCAAGCTTTATGGATTTTCGGTCAGTAACTACTACAACATGGTCAAGCTGGCGCTGCTGGAGAAAGGGCTGCCTTTCGAGGAGGTGCCTTTTTACGCAGGACAAACGCCTGAAGCCCTGGCGGTGAGCCCGCGAGGCAAAGTGCCCGTGCTGGGTGTCGAGCAAGGCTTCATCAACGAAACCAGCGTGATCCTCGAATACCTTGAGCAGACACAGGAAGGGCCTGCGCTGCTGCCAGCCGACCCGTTCCAGCGTGCCCAGGTGCTGGCGTTGTGCCGGGAAATCGAGCTGTATATCGAATTGCCGGCACGGGCGTGCTTCGCCGAAGCCTTTTTTGGCATGACGGTGCCGGAGGCGATCAAGGAAAAATCCCGCGCTGAATTGTTGCTGGGGGTCGGTACGTTAGGCCGGCACGGTAAATTCGCGCCCTATGTGGCGGGAGAGCACTTCACGATTGCCGATCTGTATTTCATGTACAGCTTGAATCTGGCCTGTGGGGTAGGCGAAAAGCTGTTCGGACTGGACCTGCTGGCGCAGTTGCCGCAAGCGAAGGCGTTGCTGGGGCGATTGAACGAGATGCCCAATGCGCAAAAGGTCGAGGCGGACAGGCTGGCGGCGATGCCGGGATTTCTGGCGATGATTGCAGCAAGGAAATAATCAGATGTGGGAGGACACTTCCCCCCGATAGCATACGTATCTACACACCACCGTAGCACCCAACCGTAACCACGATGCGAAGCGAGCCGCTCTTGATCTGGCCGTGGCTTTTGATCTTGATCTGCTTTTGATCCTGGGCGCCCCGTTAAACCACGCTGGCCGAACGCAGGCTGGAATCCGTGGGTAACCCGGCAGGACGCCGGGTTAGCCGCACTGGGCCATGGATGGCCCATTGCGGCGGCCCACGGATTCAAGCCGGAGAGAGGG
>NZ_CVTU01000099.1:68474-123037 GCF_900004965.1 Pseudomonas sp. 44 R 15 | reverse complement strand
TTTTGCGCTTTTCAAAAGTGAGCCGCCGTCAGGGCGGAACCCTAAGCAGCCGTTACCGCAGAAACGGATATGTACTCGGTCCAATCCAACATCCCGGCCAGCCCAGAGGCCGCCATCGGGGGCAAGCCCCCTCCCACAGTTCGACCTCGGAGCGTCAGGTAGATACGCGTTAGCTCCCTCGCCATAGGAGCGGTGTCGCACCAAAATTGTGTAGATACCTATGCCCCGATGAGGGAGTGTCAGTCAGCACATGTGTGACTGACCCACCGCCATCGGCGGGCAAGTCGAATCGTCGCACCGCCCCCCCACATTTTTTAGCGACTGGCGAGCAGTGCCTGGCCACGCACGACTGCGGCCTTCACCTGCGCCGGCGCGGTGCCACCGATGTGATTACGGGCATTCACCGAGCCTTCCAGGGTCAGCACGGCAAACACGTCCTGCTCGATCTGGTCGCTGAACTGGCGCAGTTCTTCCAGGCTCATTTCCGCCAGGTCCTTGCCGGTGTCCACGCCGTACTTCACGGCATGGCCAACGATTTCATGGCAGTCGCGGAAGGGCAGGCCACGACGCACCAAGTAGTCGGCCAGGTCGGTCGCGGTGGAGAAACCACGCAAGGCCGCTTCGCGCATGATCGCATGCTTGGGCTTGATCGCCGGAATCATGTCGGCAAACGCACGCAGTGAATCGCGCAGCGTGTCGGCGGCGTCGAACAGCGGTTCCTTGTCTTCCTGGTTGTCCTTGTTGTAGGCCAGCGGCTGGCCTTTCATCAGGGTCAGCAGGCCCATCAGCGCGCCGAATACGCGGCCGCTCTTGCCACGTACCAGTTCGGGAACGTCGGGGTTTTTCTTTTGCGGCATGATCGAGCTGCCGGTGCAGAAACGGTCCGGCAGGTCGATGAACTGGAATTGCGCGCTGGTCCACAGCACCAGCTCTTCGGAAAAGCGCGACAGGTGCATCATCGCAATGCTGGCGGCGGCGCAGAATTCGATGGCGAAGTCGCGGTCCGACACGCCGTCCAGGGAGTTACCGCCCACGGCATCGAAGCCCAGCAACTGCGCGGTGTACTCGCGGTCGATCGGGTAGGTGGTGCCGGCCAGCGCGGCGCTGCCCAGTGGCATGCGGTTGGCGCGCTTGCGGCAATCGACCAGGCGCTCGTAATCGCGGCTGAGCATTTCGAACCAGGCCAGCAGGTGGTGGCCGAAGGTCACGGGCTGAGCGGTCTGCAGGTGCGTGAAGCCGGGCATGATGGTGTCCGATTCGCGCTCGGCCTGTTCCAGCAAACCTTTCTGCAGGCGGGTGATTTCAGCCAGGATCAGATCGATTTCATCGCGCAGCCACAGGCGGATATCGGTGGCCACCTGGTCGTTACGGCTGCGACCGGTGTGCAACTTCTTGCCGGTCACACCGATGCGATCGGTCAGGCGTGCCTCGATGTTCATGTGCACGTCTTCCAGGTCGACGCGCCAGTCGAACGTGCCGGCTTCGATCTCGCCCCGGATGGTGGTCAGGCCTTCGATGATGCTGTCGCGCTCGGCATCGGTCAGCACGCCGACCTTGGCCAGCATGGTGGCGTGGGCGATGGAGCCCATGATGTCGTGGCGGTAGAGGCGCTGGTCGAAGTTGACGGAGGCGGTGAAGCGCGCGACGAAGGCGTCGACGGGTTCACTGAAGCGGCCGCCCCAGGACTGGTTGGTCTTGTCGGTGCTCATGAATTCGCTCGTGATCTGCTTAAAAGAGGCGTGAAGGTGTGCCGCCGATAATAACAGGGTTGTTCGCGGACGCGATGGTGCGGGTGGACGGCAATTTTATTTGTACAAAGGATGGCTAAGTGCCTTGCCGCCGATCGCATCCAGGACGAGACTGGGAGCAGGCCGTTATTGAAACGATATTTGACGATTGAGCAATATCGTTCCAGCGAGCGTCTACAGTTGGACTGAGAGTGTGTGAATGCACCAAAGTCGGGTGATGCGGTCAGAGCCCAGACTATCCATTAAATACGGGGGTATTCGGATTGTGTATCAGCAAACCCTATGACAATGCGCGAAGTTGGCGGGTCTTGGGCGCTATTGAACAGGTCCGGGTAAATTTGGGTGCCACTCCAAGGGCACTTTTTGCCGCTTGCGCCAGTCTTAGCGTGGATCGCTGTGACGTAAGTCACCGCACCTGTCTACGCTATCCTTGTGCGAGACTCACGCAGGAATCCAGCGCAATATGAATGTCCTGATCGTTGATGACGAACCCCAAGCCCGCGAGCGACTGAGCCGTCTGGTCAGTGAAATCGAGGGTTATACAGTCCTTGAACCGAGCGCCACCAGCGGCGAAGAGGCGTTGACGCTGATCGACAGCCTCAAGCCGGATGTGGTGTTGCTCGATATCCGCATGCCGCTCCTCGATGGCCTGCAAGTCGCCGCCCGCCTGAGCGAGCGCGAATCGCCACCGGCCTTGGTGCTGTGCGCGGCACAGGAAGAGTTTTCTGCACAGACGCTCGAAGAAAGCGGTGTGAGTTTTCTCGTCAAGCCGGTGGCCGGCGACGCATTGCTCAAGGCGTTGAAGAAGGCCGAGCGTCCCAGCCGCGCCCAGCTCGCAGCCCTGACCCAACCGGCTGCCCAGAGTGGCAATGGCCCCCGCAGCCATATCAGCGCACGCACCCGCAAGGGCATCGAGCTGATTCCCCTCGCTCAGGTGGTCTATTTTATCGCCGACCATAAATACGTGACCTTGCGTCACGAAGCGGGCGAAGTGTTGCTCGATGAGCCGCTCAAGGCTCTGGAGGATGAGTTCGGCGACCGCTTTGTGCGCATCCATCGCAATGCGCTGGTGGCTCGCGAGCGGATCGAGCGCTTGCAGCGCACGCCTCTTGGCCACTTCCAGCTCTTTCTGAAGGGGCTCAACGGCGATGCCCTGATCGTCAGTCGGCGCCATGTCGCCGGCGTGCGCAAGATGATGCAGCAGCTCTAGCCAGGGGCGGTGGCGAGCTCTGCAGTTCCTATCCCGGTGTGATGCGGCCAGGGAGGCCCCGCACTTGCTGATTCAAATCAAAGCGTATTTGCCTGAGCTGTTATTATCTGCCGTATCTATTCAGTACGGATTGATCCATGTCTTCTCGCGAAATCCGCATCGCCACCCGTAAAAGCGCCCTGGCCTTATGGCAGGCCGAGTACGTCAAAGCACGTCTTGAACAGGCTCATCCTGGCCTCAGGGTGACCCTGGTGCCCATGGTCAGTCGCGGCGACAAGCTGCTGGACTCGCCGCTGTCGAAAATTGGCGGCAAGGGTCTGTTCGTCAAGGAGCTGGAAACCGCGCTGCTGGAAAATGAAGCAGACATCGCTGTGCATTCGATGAAAGACGTGCCCATGGACTTCCCTGAAGGGTTGGGCCTTTTTTGCATCTGTGAGCGGGAAGACCCGCGCGACGCCTTTGTTTCCAACACTTACGCATCCCTGGATGAATTGCCCCTGGGCAGTATCGTGGGCACCTCGAGCCTGCGTCGCCAGGCCCAATTGCTGACCCGTCGACCCGACCTGCAGGTCCGCTTCCTGCGTGGCAACGTCAACACGCGCCTGGCCAAGCTGGACGCGGGCGAGTATGACGCGATCATCCTCGCCGCCGCCGGCCTGATCCGCCTGGGCTTCGAAGACCGCATCACCCGCGCAATCAGCGTCGAAGACAGCCTGCCGGCCGGCGGGCAGGGCGCGGTCGGCATTGAATGCCGTACCGCCGACAGCGAAATTCACGCACTGCTCAAGCCGCTTGACCACGCGGACACCGAAGTTCGCGTCACGGCCGAGCGTGCCCTGAACAAACACCTCAACGGTGGCTGCCAGGTACCGATCGCCTGCTATGCCGTGCTCGAAGGTGAAAACCTGTGGTTGCGTGGCCTGGTAGGCGACCCGGAGGGCGGAACGTTGCTGACCGCCGAGGTGCGCGGTCCACAACGCGACGCCACTGCCCTGGGCATCCAGGTCGCCGAGGAACTGTTGGACAAGGGCGCTGGCGCCATTCTGCAAAAAATCTACGGCGAGGCCGGCCCGCAGTGACCCAGTGGCGAGTGCTGCTGACACGGCCTGCCGAAGAATCGACAGCCCTGGCGGCGACATTGTCCGATGCGGGAATATTCAGCAGCGAACTGCCGTTGCTGGAGATCGAAGCTTTACCGGTCACGCCGGAACAACAGGCGGTCCTTGGGGCGCTGCAGCGCTATTGCGCAGTGATCGTGGTGAGCAAGCCGGCGGCGCGTCTTGCCTTGCAACAATTGACCGCGCCCTGGCCGCGACTGCCGTGGTTCAGTGTGGGGGCGGCCACGGCACAGGTACTGGCCGATCAGGGTTTGGACGTCCACTATCCGCCAACGGGTGACGACAGCGAAGCCTTGCTTCAATTGCCGGCCTTGCGCGAGGCTATCGCATGCCTCGGTGCCAGGGTATTGATCCTGCGCGGCGAGGGCGGCCGGGAGTTGCTCGCAGAGCGTTTGCGCGAGCGAGGTGTTAGTGTCGACTACCTGGAGTTGTACCGCCGTTTCCTTCCGGCCTACGACGCGGGCGCACTGATGCAACGCATCCAGTTGGAACGCTTGAACGGCCTGGTGGTCAGCAGTGGGCAGGGTTTTCTACACTTGCAGGCCGTGGCCGGCTCCGATTGGCCTGAGGTGGCGAAGCTGCCGTTGTTTGTGCCCAGTCCGCGCGTCTACGAGATGGCGCGGGCCGCTGGCGCAGAAAAAGTTGTGGATTGTCGAGGCGCGAGTGCCTCGGCTTTGTTAGTGGCGTTAGGGAGCAATCCCGTTCCCACTCTCTGATACGCAAAGGACGGATACGTGAGCGAAACAGCCTTGCCTAAAGATGAAGCTCAGCCCGCGCTCGATGCGCCGGTCGGGACACCGGTCACCGCGCCACGCCGTGGCAATGGCCTGGCGGTCGTCGCGTTGCTGCTTGGCGCTGCCGGTGTTGCCGCCGGCGGCTGGGGGATCTGGCAGGTCCGTGCCCTGCAAGCCAGCACCCAGCAGCAACTGGGTCAGGTGCAGACCCTCGATGGCCAATCCCAGAGCCTCAAGCAGAGCCAGCAACAATTGGCGGCCCGCCTGGCGCAGTTGCCCGGCGCGGATGAGCTGGAAGAGCGTCGACGCCTGGTTGCCCAGTTGCAGGGTGATCAGCAGCGCCTGAATCAGCGTCTGGAAACCGTACTGGGCGCCAGCCGCAAGGATTGGCGCCTGGCTGAGGCCGAGCATCTGATTCGTCTGGCCAGCTTGCGTCTGTCGGCTTTGCAGGACATCAACAGCGCTCAGTCGCTGGTCCAGGGCGCCGACGAAATTCTTCGTGAGCAGAGCGACCCAGGCGCGTTCGCCGCCCGTGAGCAACTGGCCAAGAGCCTGGCGGCGTTGCGCAGCACCGAACAACCGGACCGCACCGGCTTGTACCTGCAGTTGGCGGCGTTGCGCGACCAGGTGGTGCAATTGGCGGCTGTCGCTCCGGAGTATCAACTCACCGAGTCCGGTTCCCAGAGCCGTCCCAGCAGTGATACGGGTAACCAGTTGAGCCAATGGTGGGAACAGATCTCCCGTTATTTCCGTATCGACTTCAACCCGGATGACAACATTCGTCCGCTGCTGGCGGGCCAGGGGTTGAATCAGGTGCGCCTGGCCTTGAGCCTGGCGCTGGAGCAGGCACAGTGGGCAGCGCTCAACGGCGAATCGGCGGTGTATAGCCGTTCGCTGGGCGAAGCGCGTAGCGTGTTGCAGGATAACTTCAACCAGGACAACCCGCAGAGCAAGGCGATGCTGGCGCGTATCGCCGAGCTTGAGCCCAAGGCCGTTTCGGTGGTGACGCCTGACCTGGCCGCGAGCCTGGCGGCCGTGCAAGCGTACCTCGAGCGCCGCCATTTGTCTGCCGACGAAGCCAAGGCTTCGGCTGCCAAGCCTGCGACCCAGGAGTAGAACCGATGAAGCGTTTCTATGTGATCCTGGTGCTGGCAATTGCGATCGCCCTGGCGCTGGCCGTGGGCATTTCCAAACACACCGGCTACGTGCTGATTACCTATCCCCATTTGCTGCATTACGAGTCGAGCCTGTGGGCCACATTGGTGGCGGTGTTCGCCATAGGCCTGGCGATCTACCTGATCCGAGTGCTGTTGGGTCTGGTCAGCGTTTCCGGCGGTGTGGTCAACCCGTGGTCGCGGCGCAATCGCAGCCGCCGTGTGCAAGTTGCAATCGAGCAAGGCCAGATGGACCTTGCCGAAGGCCGCTGGGCCAGTGCCGAACGCCACCTGCACCGTGCTGCCGAGGCGGAGCGCCAGCCATTGCTGTACTACCTCGGCGCGGCACGTGCGGCCAACGAGCTGGGCCGTTACGAGGCATCGGATGCTTTGCTCGAGCGCGCCCTGGCTCGCCAGCCCCAGGCGGAGCTGGCCGTTGCCTTGAGCCATGCGCAACTCCAGATGGACCGTGGCGATACGGAAGGTGCCCTGACCACCCTGCAGGCCATGCACGAGCGCCATCCCCACAACGCCCAGGTCCTGCGACAGTTGCAGCGATTGCACCAGCAGCGTGGCGATTGGTCGTCGGTGATTCGCCTGTTGCCCGAACTGCGTAAAGACAAGGTGTTGCCGGCCAGCGAGCTGGCTGAATTGGAGCGTCGGGCCTGGGGAGAAAACCTTGGCCTGGCGGCCCAGCGTGAGGAGCATGGCGAAGCCGGCTTGCAGTCCCTTGACCGCGCATGGGAGCAATTGACTTCAGCCCAGCGCCAGGAGCCACAACTGGTGTTGGCTTATGCCGATCAACTGCGTCGACTGGGCGCCGATGCCAGGGCCGAGGAAGTGCTGCGCGGTGCGATCAAGCGCAGTTATGACAGCCATCTTATTCGGCTCTATGGCCTGCTGCGCGGCAGCGACCCGGCCCGTCAGTTGAAGTTTGCCGAAGGCTGGCTGAAGGATCATCCTGGCGATGCCAGCCTGTTGCTGACGCTGGGTCGTCTCTGCCTGCAGAACAGCCTGTGGGGAAAGGCCCGGGATTATCTGGAAAGCAGCCTGCAGGTGCAGCGCAATCCCGAAGCCTGTGCCGAATTGGCCCGTTTGCTCGCCCAATTGGGTGATACCGAGCGCAGCAACCGGCTGTTCCAGGAAGGCTTGGGGTTACTCGATAATCGTCTACTGGCCTCACCCTTGCCAGCACCGGCGCAAGCTTGAAGTAGGAAAGTGTTCACGGGTTGGCTCAGATCTATCTGTCAGCCAACCCTTTAACCCTTTGTAATTACTGAGCTTAAGTAGGCCTGTAATCAATTCTTACGTGTTGTAGGGCGATTTCCTCCGTGTGTTGACGGAATCTCCTTGTCTCTTCGCGGAATTGTCCGCTCCAAGGCGTATTGAAAGGGATCGGGCCTTTCCTCTACCGTAGCGACCTATCTCTTGCGGTGCGGATAAACAATGTCTTTGGCCCCTTTACGCTCCTTGTTTGTCCTGGCGTTCATGGCCGGTGCGCTGACGTTGGGCGTGTCTTTCTATCTGGAATATGGTGCGCTGTTACAGCCCTGCTTTTTGTGCCAGGTACAACGGTTGTTTCTCGCCGTCTTTGTACTGATCAACCTGATCGCCGCCCTGCATAATCCTGGCCGCACAGGCGTGTGCCTGTATGGGCTGGCGAGTATCGGGTGTGCATTATTCGGCGCCGTCACCGCCGGGCGCCAAGTGCTGCTGCAGAACACTCCGTCGGATCAGATGCCCAACTGCTGGCCAAGCCTGGACTACATGATTGAGCACCTGTCGTTCTGGCGGGCTGTCCAGTCAGTCTTCAAGGGTTCGGTCGACTGCGTCGAAATCAATTGGACGCTATTTGGCCTCAGCGTTCCGGAGTGGAGCCTGCTGTTTTTCCTGGCGATGCTGATTCTGTGGAGCACACTGCTTTCCCGGTTGTTGCCTGGCCGGCGTCACGTATCACAAAGCGAGGAAAATTCTGTTCATGTGGTAGGACGGGATTAAACGCTTGTATGAACTTTCTCTCCTGCGTACCTTGAAGCCATAGTGATGCGGGCATAATCTGGCCCGCACGCGTTATCGAAACCGCTTGTCAGACGCGACCTCGTCCGATTGCCGCTTCAACCCTGAAGCATTGCGCGGGCACGGTGCAGCAGCGTCCCCTATAGGGAAGAGAGATCATCATGTTGGAACGTTGCAAGAATGCTCGCGAACGCTGGGGTGGCGTGCACACACTGATCGATAAGTGGTTGGATGCGCGTCGCAAATTGGTTCTGGCTTTTGATGAGTTGGGGGCCGAGCCTGGAGCGCTGGCCGAGAAGCGTGAGCCGTTGCAGGACTTCTGTGTTGTACTGGTGGATTACGTTTCTGCCGGTCACCTGAGTATCTACACGCAACTCACCAAGGAAGCGGAAGCCTTCGAGGACAAGCGCGGTCTTGAGTTCGCTGAGACCCTTTACCCGCGCATTGATGTGATTACCGAAAAGCTGCTGGCTTTTAACGATCTGTGCGATGAAGGCGAGTGTGTCGCGGAAAAATTCAAAGAGCTGGGTGGTCTGTTGCATGAGCGTTTCGAGCTTGAAGATTGCCTGATCGAAGTGCTGCACAACGCCCACAAAGAAGAGCCTGCTCAGGTCTGATCGGGGCAATGCGATAAAAAACGGTGCGCTTGACGCACCGTTTTTTTATGCGTCAGTGGCGGGTCCCGAGTAACTCGATGTCGAAGACAAGGGGTGTGTAGGGCGCAATCAATTCGCCTGCGCCGTCCGCGCCGTAGGCTTGGGACGAGGGTATGACCAGGCGCCATTTCGCGCCTGTGGGCATCTGCTGCAACGCACTGCGCCAGCCACTGATCACGCTGTCCAAGCGAAACCACTGGGGCTGTGCGCTCTGGTCAAACACGCTTCCATCGGGCAGCCGACCCACATATTTCACCTGCACCTCATCAGTTGCCAACGGCTTGGTGCCGGTGCCCGGCGTCAACTCGGTGAGCAGGATGCCATCCGCCAACTCACGCACACCCTTTGCAGCTTTTTCCTTCGACAAAAATTGCTGTTCGGCGGCGAGTGCTTTTTCGCTCTGCGGCGCTGGGTTGTCTGTGGCGTTCTGTGCTTCGTGCTGTGCAAGAATCTGTTCGATGCGCGCGTTGTCCAGTGCCAATGGTTTGCCCTGGTAGGCTTGTTTGAGTCCATCGATCAGGGCCTGGATCTGCAAGTCGGGGACCTCCTGGCGCAAGCGTTCTCCGAGACTGGCGCCCAGGCTGTAGGCGAGGTCATGCTGATCTTGGACAGCGGTTTTTGGCGGCGATTGCTCTTCCGCATGGGCGCTGGAAATCGCCAGGGCAAGCACTACGAAAAGGTAACGCGACATGGGTGTCCTCCCGCCTGAAGTGCGACGGATTATGCCAGCGTAAATGGCTGAGCAGTGGTGCGCTTTTCTGTTATATCGATAAGAATTTTCGTACGTTGCAACGCAACGCAAACGATACTGTCAACATGCCCTAGCGGCGGTAAGAGCAGAGGGCTAGTATGAGCCGCACCCACGTCAGCCAGGAGGTAAACCATGTCGGCCAAACAGAAGCCTGTAAATACCCCGTTGCACTTACTCCAACAATTGTCGGGCAGCCTGCTCGAACATCTGGAAAGCGCTTGTTCCCAAGCCTTGGCCGATGCAGAAAAACTGCTCGCCAAACTGGAAAAACAACGCGGCAAAGCGCAAGAAAAGCTGCACAAATCCCGCACCAAACTGCAAGACGCCGCCACTGCCGGCAAGGCCAAGGCACAAGCCAAGGCCAAAGACGCTGTTAAAGAACTTGAGGACCTGCTGGACGCCCTCAAGGATCGCCAAGCCGAAACCCGCAGCTACATTTCCCAACTCAAAAAAGACGCTCAGGAAAGCCTGAAACTGGCTCAGGGCGTTGGTCGTGTGAAGGAAGCTGTCACCAAGGCGCTGGGTACTCGTACTCCGGCTAAAGCTGTCGCAGCCAGCGCGGCCAAGAAGCCGGCGAGCAAGGCTGTTGCAGCGAAGGCACCGGCTAAAACGGCCGCCAAGCCAGCTGCTAAAACCGCTGCTGCAAAACCAGCCGCCAAGCCTGCTGCCAAAACCGCTGCTGCCAAACCAGCCGCCAAGCCAGCTGCCAAAACCGCTGCTGCCAAACCAGCCGCCAAGCCAGTCGCTAAAACCGCTGCTGCCAAACCAGCCGCCAAGCCAGCCGCTAAAACCGCTGCTGCCAAACCAGCCGCCAAGCCAGCCGCTAAAACCGCTGCTGCAAAACCGGCCGCTAAGCCAGCTGCTAAATCTGCTGCTGCCAAACCAGCCGCTAAGCCAGCCGCTAAAACTGCTGCTGCCAAACCAGCCGCCAAGCCAGCCGCCAAGCCAGCCGCTAAAACCGCTGCTGCAAAACCAGCCGCCAAGCCAGCTGCCAAAACCGCTGCTGCCAAACCAGCCGCCAAGCCAGCTGCCAAAACCGCTGCTGCAAAACCGGCCGCCAAGCCAGCCGCTAAAACCACTGCTGCCAAACCAGCCGCCAAGCCAGCTGCAAAACCGGCCGCAAAACCCGCTGCCAAGCCTGCTGCGGCAAAGCCAGCACCTGCAAAGCCAGCAACTCCCGCAGCAACTGCCGCTACCCCGGCAGCGTCCTCCGCTCCAACCGCATCCGTCGGCAGCGCTGCTGCACCGGCAGCGCCAAGCGTCACCCCAACCAGCGCTTCCTAAGCGCGGGTGACCATGACGCGCAGCTGCTGCAGCGCGTTGTGGTCAAGGTTGGCGGCCTCGGTCGCCAGACCTTCAAGCCATTCCTGTCGACCTGTCACCTCGTTGCTCGACCATGTCTGCGCCAGTGCTTCCAGGCGCATCAGCAAGGCTCGCTCGGCCTCCAGCTCCAAAGCCTTGACCTGCTCTCGCAATTCAGCCAGCTGCGCATCCTGCTGTGCCATTCCCCGCCATTGCACACGTACCGCTCGCAAGGGTTCGACGACGTGCATCCGCCACGGCCGCGCAAGCTGTTGCAGTGCCACGACGCGCTCGGGCAGCCGCGCCACACCCCGTTGTTCCAGCCACGCACCACACAGCAGCAGGCACACATCCGCTCCCTGTTCCTGCAACCGCAGGCAAGCGGCCTCCACACCGGGGCGGGCATAAGTCGAGAGGGCAAAGCTCCACAGGTCAGCGCACATATTCACACCCAAGCCAGCGGTCAACGAAGCTGGTAGACTCCGCCGCCATTATGATCCGACTTCAAAGCCTAACATTACAGCGTGGCTCGCAACGTCTTCTTGAAGATGCCGAGCTGACCCTGCACGCCGGTCACAAAGCCGGCCTGATCGGTGCCAACGGCGCCGGAAAATCCACGTTGTTTGCCCTGTTGCTGGGTGAGCTGACCCCGGATTCCGGGGACTGCCTGCTGCCGGCCGACTGGCGTATCGCCCATATGCGCCAGGAGATCGACACCCTGGACCGCATCGCGATCGACTACGTGCTCGATGGCGACCTGCGTCTGCGCCAGGTACAGCGCGACCTCGCCGCGGCGGAAACAGCCCAGGACGGCGCCGCCCAGGCGCGCCTGCACTCGGAACTCGACAGCGCCGACGGCTACACCGCCGACGCCCGCGCCCGCAAGATGCTGGCCGGCCTGGGTTTTACCAACGAACAGATGGATCGCCCGGTCGCCGACTTCTCCGGCGGCTGGCGCATGCGCCTGAACCTGGCTCAGGCGCTGATGTGTCCCTCGGACCTGTTGCTGCTCGACGAACCGACCAACCACTTGGACCTCGATGCGATCCTGTGGCTGGAAGACTTCCTCAAGAACTATCAGGGCACCTTGTTGCTGATTTCCCACGACCGGGATTTCCTTGACGCCGTGGTCGACAATATCGCCCATGTCGAACAGAAGAAAATCACGCTCTACCGTGGCGGCTATACCGCCTTCGAGCGCGCCCGTGCCGAGCGTCTGGCCCAACAGCAGCAAGCGTTCGAGAAGCAACAGGCGCAGCGCGCGCACATGGAAAGCTACATCGCCCGGTTCAAGGCCCAGGCCACCAAGGCCCGCCAGGCCCAGAGCCGGATCAAGGCCCTTGAGCGCATGGAAGAGCTGTCGGCGGCCCACGTCGATTCGCCGTTCGACTTCGTGTTCCGTGAGTCGGTGAAAATCTCCAGCCCCCTGCTCGACCTGTCGGATGCGCGCCTGGGTTATGGCGACAAGACCGTCCTGGAGAAGGTCAAGCTGCAGCTCATACCCGGCGCGCGGATCGGTTTGCTGGGGCCTAACGGCGCGGGCAAGTCGACGCTGATCAAGAACCTGTCGGGCGAGCTTGAGCCTTTGGCCGGGCACCTGACCCGTGGCGAGAACACGGTGGTGGGTTACTTTGCCCAGCATCAACTGGACTCGCTCGATGCCAAGGCCAGCCCGTTGTTGCACCTGCAGCGCCTGGCGCCGAGCGAACGCGAGCAAACCCTGCGCGACTTCCTCGGAGGCTTCGACTTCCGTGGTGCGCGCATCGACGAGCCGGTGCTGAACTTCTCCGGTGGTGAAAAAGCCCGACTGGCCCTGGCCCTGATTGCATGGGACCGCCCGAACCTGTTGCTGCTCGACGAACCGACCAACCACCTGGACCTGGAAATGCGCCTGGCGCTGACCATGGCCCTGCAGGAGTTCAGCGGTGCAGTATTGGTGGTGTCTCACGACCGCCATCTGCTCAAGAGCACCACCGATAATTTCCTGCTGGTGGCCGATGGCAAGGTCGAAGAGTTTGATGGCGACCTGGACGACTATGCGCGCTGGCTGACTGACTATCGTCTGCGCAATGCGCCGGTGAGCAATACCCCGGTCAACCCGGACAAGACCGACAAGAAAGCCCAGCGCCAGGCCGCCGCCGCACTGCGTCAGCAGTTGGCCCCGCACAAGCGCGAAGCCGACAAGCTGGAGGCCGAGCTGGGCAAGGTGCATGAGCGCCTGGCCAGGATCGAAACCAGCCTGGGCGACAGCGCCGTGTATGAGGCCGCGCGCAAGGATGAATTGCGTGACTTGCTGGCCGAACAGGCCAGGCTCAAGGTGCGCGAGGGGCAATTGGAGGAGTCCTGGATGGAAGCCCTCGAACTGCTTGAAACCCTGCAAGCGCAGCTCGAGGCGCTGTCCTGATGGACGCGTTGCAGCTGCCCTTGCCGGCGCAATGGATCGAACCTGTGTGGATCGGCGTGCAAATCCTGCTGATCCTGCTGGCCGGCTACCTTGCCCAGCGTTTTGTCGCCAAAGGCCTGACCCGCCTGGGTGAGCGCTATCCGTTCCCGCCGCAGTTGCTGATGCCGCTGCGTGGAGGCCTGCGCTGGCTGATCATGGGCAGCGCGCTGATCTTCGTGTTGGGCCGCCTGGGTGTATCTGCCACGGTGCTGTGGACTGCGCTGTCAGGCTTTGTGGCCGTGGCGGCAGTGGCTTTCTTCGCCATGTGGTCCGTGCTGTCCAATTTGCTGTGCGCCATTTTGATCTTCACCGTGGGTCCGTTTCGCCTCGGCGATATCGTCGAACTGGTGGACACCGTCGACAAGCCCGGCGTGAAGGGGCGCGTGGTGGCGATCAATCTGCTCTATACCACGCTGATCGAGGTGCAGGAGGCCGGCACCGACAGTGCGATGGTGCAAGTGCCCAACAGCTTGTTCTTCCAGCGTTCGGTACGGCGCTGGCCTGGTACGCACGTGTTCCCTGGCGACCGCTAGAATCATATCTTGTAAAAATTTATAGCCAGCCTTTGGTCGCCGGAGTTAGCTTAAGGCACAACCACAAACTCCCTTTCGAGGTGTGCTATGGCACTCGACACGTGGCTGGCTTTTCTCGTGGCCAGCTGGATCATTTCCCTTTCCCCCGGCGCAGGCGCCATCGCCTCGATGTCCAGCGGTCTGCAGTACGGTTTTGTACGCGGCTACTGGAACGCCATTGGCCTGCAACTGGGCCTGGCGATGCAGATTGCCGTGGTGGCGGGCGGCCTGGGGGCGATTCTGGCGACGTCATCGACCGCGTTCTATGCGATCAAATGGTTCGGGGTGGCGTACCTGGTGTACCTGGCCATCAAGCAATGGCGCGCCTTGCCGCTGGACATGACCGATGACGCGGCGATACGTCCGATCGGCAAGCCGCTGGCGATGATGTTCCGCGGGTTCCTGGTCAACGCCAGCAACCCCAAGGCGCTGGTGTTCATGCTCGCGGTGTTGCCGCAGTTCGTGAATCCACAGGCGCCGTTGGCGATTCAGTACCTGATCATCGGTGCGACGATGATCAGCGTCGACATGATCGTGATGGCCGGTTACACGGGTCTGGCCTCGAAAGTCCTGCGCCTGCTGCGCTCGCCCAGACAGCAGAAGCGTGTAAACCGTACGTTCGCCGGGCTGTTCGTCGGTGCCGCCGGTTTTCTCGCCAGCCTGCATCGCGCGACGGCCTGACTGAAGAAACTGGATCAAAATGTGGGAGGGGCGTGACGAAATAACACCTTGAGTCAAATCGGTTAAAGCTCAACAATAGTGTTACTTCGTATTTCCACCTGAGATTCATTCATGACTGCCCCTTTCCGCTTTCTCGCCTGGCTGATGCTGCCGGTGTTGATGTCGTGCAGCTTCAATCTATGGGCCGCGACCGCCGAAGGCGCACCACAGGCTCTGCATTTGCTCGATTACATCGGCGCCGACTACCCGCCGACGGTAGAGGCGGGCAAGGTGGTGGACGACTCGGAATACCGCGAGCAGGTGGAGTTCCTGGGCGTGCTGCAGGGTCTGGTCGCGCAACTGCCGGAAAAACCCGAACGCGCCGAGTTGATAAAGGGCGTCGATGAGTTGCTGGCGGCCGTCACTGCCCATGCAGACGGCGCAACTGTCGCCCGCCAGGCGCGTCAGTTGGGCGCCAAACTGGCAGTGGCGTATGAAGTCAGCCAGGCGCCGGCGATCACTCCAGATCCCACGCGCGGTGCGCCGCTCTACGCACAGCACTGTTCGGTGTGCCACGGTACTGCTGGCGCCGGCGATGGCCCGGCCGCCATGGGCATGACACCGCCGCCGGCTAACCTGCGCGATGCCACGCGACTGGATCGCCTGAGCCTGTATGCGATCTACAACACCCTGGGCCTGGGTGTCGAAGGCACCGACATGCCATCCTTTTCCGATCAGTTGGATGACCGTCAGCGTTGGGACCTCGCCACGTACATCGCAGGTTTCACAGCGGACCCGGCTGCGGCCAAGAGCGAACAGCCCTTCAACCTCGCCGACTTGGCGCGCCAGACGCCCAACGAAGTGCTGGCGGCAGACGGCCCTGCGGCGGCGGCGACCTTCCGCGCCCAGCGTGCACAACCGCCGCAGGTCAAGCGCGGCCCGGCGCAGTTGCTCGATTACACGTCCGCCACCCTGGACAAAAGCCTGGCCGCGTTCCGTAACGGCGACCACGAACAAGCCTATGACCTGTCGGTAGCCGCTTATCTGGAAGGCTTCGAGCTGGTGGAAAGCTCCTTGGATAACGTCGACGCCAATGTGCGCAAGGACACCGAGAAGGCGCTGATGGCCTATCGGCAGTCATTGCAGGACGGCCTGCCGATCGAGCAGGTGCAACAGCGCCTGGACGTGGCCAAGGGCAAGCTTGGCGAGTCTGCCGGCTTGCTCGGCGGCGACGGCCTGAGTTGGTCGTTGAGTTACATCTCCGGTTTGCTGATCCTGCTGCGCGAAGGCCTGGAAGCGATCCTGGTGCTTGCCGCGATCCTGGCTTTCCTGCGTAACACCGGCCAGCAATCGGCGGTGCGCAGCGTCAACGTCGGCTGGGGCCTGGCGCTGTTGGCCGGCTTGGCCACCTGGGCGCTGGCGGCGTACGTGATTGATGTCAGCGGCGCCCAGCGTGAATTGCTGGAAGGCTGCACGGCGCTGTTTGCCAGCGTGATGGTGCTGTGGCTGGGCGTCTGGATGCACGACCGGCGCCACGCGGCGGCCTGGCAGGACTACATCAAGAGCAGCCTGGTGGGCGGCGGTGGGCGCTTTGGCTTTGCGCTGCTGGCATTCTTCTCGGTGTACCGCGAACTGTTCGAAGTGATCCTGTTCTACGAAACCCTGTGGCTGCAAGCCGGCCCGGCCGGGCACGAAGCGGTGCTGGCGGGTGGCGCCACCGCCCTGGTGCTGCTGGTGGGCCTGGCCTGGGTGATTCTGCGCGGTTCGGCGAAGCTGCCGCTGGCACTGTTCTTTGGCATCAACGCCGCGCTGTTGTGCGCACTGTCGGTGGTATTCGCCGGGCATGGCGTCAAGGCGCTGCAAGAGGCAGGCATCTTCGGTACTCGGCCGGTGGCGTTTTTTGACTTTGACTGGCTGGGCATTCACGCCGATGCGTATTCGTTGAGTGCGCAGGCCGTGGCGATACTGGCGATCGTGGTGCTGTATGGCCGCAGTCGCCTGGCCGAGAAGCAAAGGGCGGCGGCGTAGGCATGCGGGTCTGGATCGACGCGGACGCTTGCCCACGGGCGGCCAAGGATCAGGTGGTGAAATTCGCCCTCAAGCGTCAATTCGAGGTGGTGCTGGTGGCGGGGCAGAGTCAGATCAAACCTGGCTTTTCCTGCGTGAAGTTGATCGTGGTGCCCAGCGGCCCTGACGCGGCCGATGATTATCTCGTTGAACACGCTGTGCCTGGCGAACTGGTGATCTGCAGCGACGTGCCGTTGGCTGACCGGCTGGTGAAAAAGGGCGTCACGGCCCTTGACCCACGGGGCAAGGAGTTCAGCCCGGCGAACATGAGCGAGCGCCTGGCGGTGCGTAACCTGTTCACCGATCTGCGTGAGCAAGGCCAGATGGGCGGCGGGCCGCCGCCCCATGGTGAAAAAGACAAGCAAGCGTTTGCCAATGCGCTTGACCGCCTGCTTACCCGTTTAATGAAGCCTTTGTAGGAGCGAGCTCGCTCGCGAAGAACGTCAACGATAACGCGGGCATTCTGGATGGACGCGGCGCTCTTAGATTCTTCGCGAGCAAGCTCGCTCCTACAGGAAGAGGGCGTCAGTCGTTTTCGTGGGTCAGTTCCAGCACCCGGTCTACCAGCTTGTTGATGCCCGACGCGACTTCACTGATGTTCTTGCCCAGCATATAGGCCGGCGTACTCACCAACTTGCGCGCGGTGTCCTCGACAATATCTTCCACTGTGCATTCCTGATGGGTGGCGCCCATTTTGTCCAGGGCGGCTGCGGTGTCGGCATCGTTGCCGATGGTGCAGGTCACGCCGGGGCCGTAGATTTTCGCGGCCAGGGCAGGGGAAATGCAGATCAGCCCCACAGGTTTGCCGGCTTCGGCAAAGGCTTCGGCCAATTCCAGGACTTGCGGGTTGACGCTGCAGCCGGCGCCTTGCACGGCAAAATCCGACAGGTTCTTCGCCGCGCCGAACCCGCCCGGCACGATCAGCGCATCGAAGTCAGCAGCGTTGGCCTCACGGATATCCTTGACCGCGCCTCGGGCGATGCGCGCTGACTCCACCAATACATTACGCGATTCGGGCATTTCTTCGCCGGTGAGGTGGTTGATCACATGCAATTGCGCAATATCCGGCGCAAAACATTCAACGTGAGCACCGCGCTGGTCCAGGCGCAGCAGGGTGATCACGCTTTCCTGGATCTCTGCACCGTCGTATACGCCACAGCCGGAAAGGATCACTGCAATCTTTTTGCTCATGGGCATTTCTCCTGATTCATGGCGTTAAATGTCTACTAATTTGTAACCTGTTGCCAATGGGAACTCACGCCACTGCACCTAATCTTGCTGTAACAAAAAAAGACCGGACTAGCCCATGGACTTCGTGCCTTACGCGGTACCGTTTTTCATTGCGTTGATCGTGGTTGAGCTGCTGGCCGACCGCTGGCGCGGTGCGCGCAACTATCGAGTGGCGGATGCCATCAACAGCCTCAGCACCGGGGTGCTGTCCACCACAACCGGGTTGCTGACCAAAGGTGTGGGCCTTTTGACTTACGCGTTCGCCCTCAAGCACCTGGCGCTGATCGAGTTGTCGGCCCGGAGTGCCTGGACCTGGGTGTTCGCATTCGTGTTCTACGACTTCTGCTATTACTGGCTGCATCGCATGGGCCATGAGCGCAATATCCTCTGGGCTGCGCACTCCGTGCACCACCAGAGCGAGGACTACAACCTCACCACCGCGCTGCGCCAGACCAGCACCGGCTTCTTGCTGAGCTGGATCTTCTACCTGCCCCTGGCCGTGCTCGGTGTGCCGTTGGTGGTGTTCATCAGCGTGGCTTCGCTCAACCTGCTGTATCAATTCTGGGTCCATACACGTCACGTTCCCAAGCTCGGCTGGTTCGAATGGTTCTTCGTCACCCCGTCCAATCATCGGGCCCACCACGCACAGAACGCTCTCTACATGGATCGCAACTATGGCGGGGTGTTCATTTTTTGGGATCGGCTGTTCGGCACGTTCCAGGAGGAAGATGACAACGAGCCGGTGATCTTCGGTGTAACCACGCCCCTGGCCAGCTGGAACCCGCTGTGGGCAAACCTGCAGTTTTATGCGCAGCTGTGGAACGATGCCCGCCGTACTGAAAGCCACTGGGACAAGTTGCGCATCTGGTTTATGCGCACCGGCTGGCGCCCCGCAGACGTCAAAGCCAAGTATCCGCTGGCCAAGCCGGACCTGGCCCGGTTCCGCAAATTCGAGGTGCCGCTGGACAGACGCCAACAGGTTTATGTCGCGTTGCAATTCGCAGTTTACGTGGGGTTTGGCAGCTATCTGATGAATATCGGCGAAGGTCTGCCCACGGAGGCGCTGGTCCTGGGCTGGGGAGCGATGGCGTTGGGGCTGTTCACGTTGGGGGTCGCGTTGGAGAATCGCCCGTGGTCGCTGAAGGCCGAGTGGGTGCGCCTGGGGCTGAATGTGCCCTTGGCAGGGCTGGCCCCGTGGGTCGGCCTGTGGCCCGCCGGCAACCTGGGCTGGCTGGGCCTGGCGAGCTACAGCGTGCTCAGCGTGATCGGCCTCTACTGCTGCAGGGGCCGGCTTACGCGTCTGGCGTCTTAGGCGTTTCGACCGGCGCGGGTTCGGCAGCGCGCCGAGCCTTGGCCTCGGCGCATGCCTCGCGGGCGATGCGGGCATTCTTGAAGCGGCGTCGCAGCCACAGGCCAAAACCCAGCACCAGCAAGGCGCCCAGCACCCACAGCTCGTATTTCTTGACGCTGCCGAGCATGCCTTCGAGCACTGCGCCGAAGTGGTAGGCCGCAGCCCCCAGCGCTGCCGCCCATATCGCTGCACCAATACCGTTAAGGATCAGATAGCGCAGGGGCGGGTAGCCGGACAGGCCAATCGCCACGGGCATGACCGTGCGCAAACCGTAGACGAAGCGAAAGCTCAGTACCCAGATATCCGGATGCTTGCGGATATGCTCCAGCGCCTTGTCGCCCATCAATTGCCAGCGCGGTTTGCGCGCCAGCAACTTGCGGCCGTGCTTGCGCCCCATGTAGTACCAAAGCTGGTCGCCGGCGTAGCTGCCGAAGAAGGCAACGACCACCACCAGGTTGATATCCATGTATCCACGAAACGCCAGGAAGCCTGCGAGTACGAGGATGGTCTCGCCTTCGAAGAACGTGCCGAGGAAGAGGGCAAAGTAGCCGAAGTCATGCAGAAATTGTTGAAGCATGGTCTAGGGTGCTGGCGAAATGAACGCGCAGCCTACGCCTTCACGAAGATTCATGAAAGTATCGAGATGTGTCACGAAGTGAACAATTCCTATGTCAGTGCAGAATGTGACTACAGGTCGCATCGATAAGCACAACTGTCATTCGTTCGTCATAATGGCCGCTTATAACTGCACCGCTCGCCCGTAAACGCGGGCTCAGGAGTCTGTCGTGAGCTTTACCCCCGCCAATCGGCTGTTCCCCGCCACGCGTCTGCGTCGTAACCGTCGTGATGATTTTTCGCGCCGTCTGGTACGTGAAAATGTACTGACGACGAATGATCTGATCCTGCCGGTATTCGTGCTGGACGGTGAAAATCGCCGGGAAGCGGTGGCTTCGATGCCAGGGGTGGAGCGCTTGAGCATCGATCTGCTGCTTGAAGAAGCCGCGCATTGGGTGGCGCTGGGCATTCCGGCGCTGGCGCTGTTCCCGGTAACGCCTGCGGAACTCAAGTCACTTGACGCGGCCGAAGCCTGGAACCCGCAGGGCATCGCCCAGCGCGCCACCCGCGCCCTGCGCGAGCGTTTCCCGCAGCTTGGGGTGATCACCGACGTGGCCCTCGATCCATTCACCACCCATGGGCAGGATGGCATCCTCGATCCGTCAGGCTACGTCGAGAACGACATCACCGTCGATGCGCTGGTCAAGCAGGCCTTGTCTCACGCGGCGGCCGGTGCCCAGGTGGTGGCGCCGTCGGACATGATGGACGGTCGCATCCAGGCGATTCGCGAAGCGCTTGAGCTGGCCGGACATGTCAACGTGCGGATCATGGCCTACTCGGCCAAGTATGCCAGCGCCTATTACGGCCCCTTCCGCGAGGCAGTGGGCTCGGCCCTGAACCTGGGCAAGGCCGACAAGGCTTCGTACCAGATGGACCCGGCCAACAGCCAGGAAGCCCTGCACGAAGTGGCGGCCGACCTGGCTGAAGGCGCCGATATGGTCATGGTCAAGCCAGGGATGCCTTACCTGGACATCCTTTGCCGGGTCAAAGAGGAATTCAAAGTGCCGACCTTTGTCTATCAGGTCAGCGGTGAATACGCCATGCACATGGCCGCAATCCAGAATGGTTGGTTGAGTGAAGGGGTGATCCTCGAATCCCTGACAGCCTTTAAACGTGCCGGCGCTGATGGCATTCTGACCTACTTCGCCGCCCGCGCTGCCCAATTGCTTAGAGAGCAACAATAGCCCTCACAGGAACACTCATGAATACCGAAGGACTTACAGAAGTTGCCGTAAAAGACGCTCATCCGGTGGTTGAACAAGTCGCCGAGACCCCGCCGGAGCTGGAGCCGGCCCCGCCTGCGGTGGTTGCCGAAGCGCCGGCGCCGGCGCCGGTTGCCGTGGTCACCAACCTGGATGACAGCAGCCTGTACATCCACCGCGAGCTGTCACAACTGCAATTCAACATCCGCGTGCTGGAACAGGCGCTGGATGAGTCCTATCCGTTGCTGGAACGGCTCAAATTCCTGCTGATTTTCTCGAGCAACCTGGACGAATTCTTCGAAATCCGGGTCGCCGGCCTCAAGAAGCAGATTACCTTCGCCCGTGAGCAAGCCGGGGCCGACGGTCTGCAACCGCACCAGGCCCTGGCGCGCATCAGTGAACTGGTGCACGGCCATGTGGACCGCCAATACGCGATCCTCAACGACATCCTGCTGCCGGAACTGGAAAAACATCAGGTTCGCTTCATCCGTCGCCGTCACTGGACCACCAAGATCAAGACCTGGGTGCGCCGTTACTTCCGTGACGAGATCTCACCGATCATCACCCCGATCGGCCTCGACCCGACGCACCCATTCCCGTTGCTGGTGAACAAGAGCCTCAACTTCATCGTCGAGCTGGAAGGCATCGACGCCTTCGGCCGCGACTCGGGCCTGGCGATCATCCCGGCGCCGCGTCTGTTGCCACGCATCATCAAGGTACCCGAAGAAGTGGGGGGCGCTGGGGATAACTATGTATTCCTGTCGTCGATGATCCATGCGCACGCCGATGACCTGTTCCAGGGCATGAAGGTCAAGGGCTGCTACCAGTTCCGCCTGACCCGTAACGCCGACCTGGCGCTGGACTCCGAAGACGTCGAAGACCTGGCGCGTGCCCTGCGCGGCGAGCTGTTTTCGCGGCGCTACGGCGATGCGGTGCGCCTGGAAGTGGCCGACACCTGCCCCAAACACCTGTCGGACTACCTGCTCAAGCAGTTCAACCTGGCCGAATCCGAGTTGTATCAGGTCAATGGCCCGGTCAACCTGACGCGCCTGTTCAGCATCACCGGCCTGGACAGCCATCCGGAGCTGCAATACAAGCCGTTTACGCCGCAAATCCCGAAACTGCTGCAGAACAGCGAGAACATCTTCAGCGTGGTGAGCAAGCAGGACATCCTGCTGCTGCACCCCTTCGAATCGTTCACGCCGGTGGTCGACCTGTTGCGCCAGGCCGCCAAGGACCCTCACGTGCTGGCCGTGCGCCAGACGCTGTACCGCTCAGGCGCCAACTCGGAAATCGTCGATGCGCTGGTGGATGCTGCGCGTAACGGCAAGGAAGTCACCGCAGTGATCGAGCTGCGGGCGCGCTTTGATGAGGAGTCCAACCTGCAACTGGCCAGCCGTCTGCAAGCGGCCGGTGCGGTGGTGATCTACGGCGTGGTCGGCTTCAAGACCCACGCCAAGATGATGCTGATCCTGCGCCGCGAAGCCGGTGAGATCGTGCGTTACGCTCACTTGGGCACCGGCAACTACCACGCCGGCAACGCCAAGCTCTACACCGACTACAGCCTGCTGACCTCCGACGACGCCTTGTGCGAAGACGTCGGCAAGCTGTTCAGCCAGCTCATCGGCATGGGCAAAACCTTGCGCATGAAGAAGCTGCTGCACGCGCCGTTTACCCTGAAGAAGGGCATGCTCGACATGATTGCCCGCGAGACCCAGTTTGCCCTCGACGGCAAGCCGGCGCACATCATCGCCAAATTCAACTCGCTGACCGATCCGAAGATCATCCGCGCGCTGTACAAGGCCAGCCAGTCGGGCGTGCGTATCGACCTGGTGGTACGTGGCATGTGCTGCCTGCGCCCGGGCATTGTCGGCGTCTCGCATAACATCCATGTGCGCTCGATCATCGGCCGCTTCCTGGAGCACACGCGGGTGTTCTACTTCCTGAACGGCGGCGAAGAGCAGATGTTCCTCTCCAGCGCCGACTGGATGGAGCGCAACCTCGACAAGCGTGTGGAGACCTGTTTCCCGGTGGAAGGCAAAAAGCTGATCATGCGCGTCAAGAAGGAGCTGGAAAGCTACCTGACCGACAACACCCATAGCTGGAGTTTGCAGTCGGACGGGCGGTATGTACGCAACACGCCGACCGGCAACCAGAACGCGCGCAGTGCACAGGCGACGCTGCTGGAGAAGCTGGGCAGCCCGATCCTGACGGTGAACTAGAGCCCAGCGCGGTGTGAAAAATGTGGGAGGGGCGGTGCGACGATTCGACTTGCCCCCGATAGCGGTGGGTCAGTCACTTATTTGTAAACTGACCCACTGCCATCGGGGGCAAGCCCCCTCCCACATTTGGTTAGCGCAAGTTCAGGCTGAACCCAACCCGCGTCAGCCACTCCGCTTCCTGGGCGAAGTCCGCCTGGGTCAGCTGGTTTTCGTCCAGCCAGCCTTTGGGGAACATCACTTCCAGGCTGTCGCCGTCGGCGCGCAGTTTCACCTGGGGCATTTCCTGGGTGCCGCGGATGTGGTGGAACAGGATTGCAAAGCGCAACAGCGCGCACAGCCGAATCAGCTTGATGCCGTCCATGCCGAACTCGGCAAACTTGTCCTTGGGAATATTGCGGCGGTGACCGCGCACCAGCAGCGCGAGCATCTGCTGATCTTCCCGTGAGAATCCGGCCAGGTCCGAGTGCTCGATCAGGTAGGCGCCGTGCTTGTGATAGTGGTAGTGGGCGATGTCCAGGCCCACTTCGTGCACCTTGGCGGCCCAGCCCAGCAGTTCGCGCCATACACCGTTTTGCAGGTCCCAGTCGTCGGCCACCTGGTCGAAGGCATGCAGGGCTTTGCGCTCGACGCGCGCCGCTTGCTCCAGGTCGACGTGGTAGCGCTCCATCAGCGAACTGAGGGTGCGCTCACGCACGTCTTCATGATGATGGCGACCGAGCAGGTCATAGAGCACACCTTCGCGCAGGGCGCCGTCACAGTGGTCCATGCGTTGCAGTTCGAGGGCGTCGAAGATGGCTTCAAGAATCGCCAGGCCCGCCGGGAAGATGGTGCGGCGGTCAGGCTTGATGCCGTCGAAGTCGATCTTCTCGGCATCCCCCAGCTTGAACAGCTTGCGCTTGAGCCACGCCAGGCCTTCGGCATTCACCTCGCCAGTGCCATGGCCGCCGGCCTTGAGCGCCAGGCCGATGGCACGGATGGTGCCGGAGGAGCCGATGGCTTCATCCCAGCTCAGGCGGTGCAGGGCGTGTTCGATACTCATGATCTCCAGACGCGCCGCCGTGTAGGCCTGGGCATAGCGCGCCGGGGTGATCTTGCCGTCCTTGAAATAACGCTGCGTGTAGCTGACGCAGCCCATCTGCAGGCTTTCGCGCAGCAGGGGTTCGAAACGCTGGCCGATGATGAATTCGGTGCTGCCGCCGCCAATGTCCGCGACCAGGCGTTTGCCCGGGGTGTCGGCCAGCGTATGGGAAACCCCGAGGTAAATCAGGCGCGCTTCTTCGCGGCCGGAAATAACCTCTACCGGGTGCCCGAGGATTTCCTCGGCGCGATGGATGAATTCATTGCGGTTGCGGGCTTCGCGCAAGGCGTTGGTGCCCACTATTCGTACAGCGCCAGGGGGCATGCCGTTGATCAGTTGCGCAAAGCGCTTGAGGCAGTCGAGCCCACGCTGCATGGATTCTTCATTGAGCTGACGTTCGTCGTTGATCCCGGCAGCCAGTTGCACTTTCTCGCCGAGCCGCTCAAGGATGCGGATTTCACCGTTCTGGGCCTTGGCCACGACCATGTGAAAGCTGTTGGAGCCCAGGTCGATGGCTGCGATCAGGGACAGATTCTTGGCTTGGGATTGCGGCATGGTTTGGGGATCTCGGTCGATAACCCAACCATCGTGCCACGATCGACCGCTGGAGCCAACGCGTTGTGCTTCGGTAATTTTTCTGAAGCTGTCTGCGGGGATATCTTGTGAGATATGTAGGGTGATATCCCATGATAGCTGCTGAGTAGTGACTTAGTTTTGTAGGGGTTTTTAACTCTGGTTGTAGTAATGCCGGATTTTGATTATTCCTACAAAGTGCGTTTGGTTATTCCAGCTATTAATTTGTCTTGGCCTACCTTGAAGTTGTTATTAGGTAGCCTGAAATTTTTACTGTTCTTACAGTGGTCGTAGTTTTATCCGATTCTTTAATGCGGCGCCAAAGCGACACACTGTTATCCGGCAATTGTGCCTTGGTGTTATCTATGTGTCGTTGTGCATGTCCGGGAAGATAAGGTGTTTGGCGATGGAGCCGCCAAGACGACAACAGAAAGCACCTGATAACTTTAAGTGACAGGTCGAATATGAAGAAAATTGTTGGATTGACCCTGGGTCTCGCCTGCATGGCGGCAAACATCGGTGCCCATGCTGCCACCAGCGCCGAACTGATCGTCAGGGGCGTCATCAAGCCCGCTGCCTGCAACCTCAGCATGAGCGGCGGCGGCATTATCAACTACGGCGATATTCCCTCCGGTCAACTGTCCCAGACGGCGTTCAACGCGCTTGGCGAAAAAACCACGCCTATCACCGTCAGCTGTGGCAATACGCCGGCGCAGTTCGGGCTCAAGTTTGTCGACCTGCAAGCCGGCAGCAAGGTAACGGGCATACTCGCGGCACTCGGGGGAGGTTACACCGAGGCGCAGAACTTTGGGTTGGGCACCGTGGCCGGTCGCAAGACCGGTGGTTTTGCCGTGACCCTCAAGGACCTGCGCTCGCCGAGCGCAACGCTGTCTCCGATCATGCGTGTCAGCAGTGGCGCCTGGCAAAACAGCGATGGCAAGGTTGCACAGTCGCCTAGTCAATATTCCTGGCGCAGTGGTTCATCGCCCACGCCTGCCGCGATCTCCCAGTTGACCGGGACGATCACGGTGCGAGCGGTTATCAATAAAGGCCAGGACCTGGACCTGAGCCGCGACGTTACTCTGGATGGGCGCGCAACACTTGAACTGAGTTACATCTAAGCGACATAACGACAGTCGATCAAGAGGCTTGATGTTTCTGATCGACTGTTTTTTATGCGCGGCCGGCGATCAGCAGTCAACTTTAAGGTTGTGGGGAGCACAGTGTGTCCAGTCGTCCAGTATTAAAAAATATGCGCTTATTATTTGCAATGTTGATGCTCTGTGTTGTCGGTGTTGCGGTGGCAGATGGCATGTTGCCCGAAACCACGGTCATTGTGCTGAACGAAGAGCAGGGTGAAGCGACTATAAACATCAAGAATACCGACGCGGCGCCAGCATTACTGCATTCGGTAATAGAAAATGTGCCTGAAGATATGGAACCGCTTTTGATCGTAACGCCGCCTATTGCGCGGGTGGAAGCGGGAGAGACGCAACTGGTCCGTTTTATCAGCACTTTGAAGGCACCTTTGAAGACTCAGCGGTTAAAGCGCGTAACTTTTGAAGGCATCCCCCAGGCGCGTGCTGCGGGCGGTGCGACCATTGGTATCACCCTGCGGCAGAACTTGCCGCTGATCCTGCATCCCCAGGGTCTGCCCGTTCATCACACGCCCTGGGAACTGTTGAAGTGGCGGAGCACAGGGCAACGCTTGTCGGTTCACAACGACAGCGCTTATGTGGTGCGCATGGCACCACAGGTCCGGTTATTGCCACAGGGAACCCTGGCTACGTTGCCACGCACCTACATCCTGCCGGGCGAAGCGCTGGCGGTGAAGGTTGAAGGCCCCCTGCAGGGACTCACCGGCATTGAGATTCAGCCGGCCACGATCTACGGCTTTTCGGTAGAAAACTACCGGGCCCCGATCACTGCCGATGGGGGTTGATCAACCCATGACCAACCTGTCGAATCACCGAACTGGAACATCTTTACGGGCCCGCCGACCCACCCTGCTCGTGGGGGTCGCGACACTCTGGAGTTTGCCTGGCGTTGTCCCGGCGTTGGAGTTGGGCGAGGGCTTTGACCTGGCGGCATTGACCACGCACGGTATTGACCCGAAAGTCTCGGACTACTTTCGCACGGCGGCGCGCTTTCGCGAGGGCACCCAGGTGGTGGGATTGCAAGTCAATGGCAACCCGCTCGGGTTGGTGGACGCGCAGTTCGATGCCAATGGGCAGTTGTGCTTTACCCCGGCGTTGCTGGAAAAAGCCGGGTTGGTAAAGCCTGATGGGGTCGTGCGCAAGGGCGCCACCGCCGACCAGGCGTGCCATGACTTCCTGGGAGCCTTCCCTACCACCATGGTGCGGCTGCGCCCGGGCAACGACGAGGTGTCGCTGGTGGTGCCCACTTCATCATTGCGCGGACCGCAGTGGGAAGCCGGCGATTTTGCCCGGGGCGGGGCGGCGGCGCTGTTCAACTATGACGTGCAAGGTTTCGACAGCCATTCGCGCGGCGGGAACAACCGGTTCGTATCGGCCTACACCGAAGCGGGTTTCAACTTGGGTGATTGGATTGTTCGCAGTCGTCAACTCTATGTCTCCGATAATGGCGTGGCGCACAATGAGCACCTGTATGCCTATGCGCAGCGGGACATCGCCGCATTGCAGTCGACGTTCCAGGCTGGCCAGCTTTCCAGCAACAACCCATTGTTTGGCGGCATCCAACTGTCGGGTGTGCAGTTTTCCCCCGACGGGCAGTCGCGCGTGCCGGCAGGCAGCAATAATGCCGTGGTGGAGGGTTTGGCCCAGAGCCAGTCGCGCATCGAGGTGCGGCAGTCCGGTGTGTTGATCCACAGTACGCTGGTGCCCGAGGGGCCTTTCCGACTGACCGGTTTGCCGTTGCTCAATGGCACGAGCGACCTTGAGGTCAGCGTGATCGACGTGCGCGGAGCCCGACGCAGCTTCGTGGTGCCGGCGGCTTCGTTCGCCGGCGCCGTGCCGGCGGCGCCTGGTTATTATTTTTCCCTGGGCAAGGTACGTGAAGAAACGCAGGGTGAGGGCCCTTCGCCCATTGTCGCAATGGGCAGCGGGACCTGGGCGTTGGGGCGTGACTCATCCGCCGGTTTCGGCTTGTTGAGCAGCGACGAGTACTGGTCGGCAGGTGGCACGTTGAGCAGTGTGTTTTTCCAGCGGGTCTCGGTGGGCGCGCGCCATAAGCTGTCCCGCGACAGCCGTAATGCGGTGTCCGGTTCACGCAGTAGCGTATCCGTGAGCAGCCCGGTCTCCGCTGGCATCGATCTCAATCTCAGCGCCACCAGCCAGACCCGGGGCTATCGCGAGGTGGTCGAGGTCGGCCAGCCCCTCGAGGGCGATGTGCTGGAATCGCGCTTCAAGAATCAATACACGGCGGGCGTGACATGGGTCGACCCCACCCTGGGGGCGTTCTCCCTGAACTATAACCACAACGCTCAATTTGACGGACAATCGAGCGAACATGTATTCGCGTCATGGAACAAGTCGTTCCGTTACGCCGATGTTGCGTTGATTGCCGACTCCCAGGTCGGCAGCACCCAGTCCCGCCGTGACGCTGCGCGGGATCGTAGCCGGCGCGACACCGTGCGCGAGGATGACTTGTCCTTGCGGTTGCAGGTCAGCGTGCCCTTGGGCGTTGATCGTCGCGTGAGCAGCTATGTCAGCCGCCGTGGGGGGCAATCCCGTGCCGGTACGGCGCTCAATGAGCGGGTCAACGAGTATGTGAATTACGAGGTGGGCGTCGAGCGCGACCTCAGTGCGAGGGAGCAATCGGTGCGCGGCCAGGTAGATCTCACGCCGCGTTATACCCGAGTCGGTCTGGGTGCCAGTCGCGACTCATTGGGCACCAGTTATAACGGGCAATTGCAAGGTGGTGTGGTCGCTCACGGAGGTGGGATCACCTTCTCGCCTTACACGGTGCAGGACACCTTCGGTATTGCGTCGGTAGGCGACATTGGTGCTGCCAAAATCGACACCCCGCAAGGCCCCGTATGGACCGACTTCACCGGCCAGGCTGTGCTTCCTGGCTTGCCTGCCTACACCAACAGCCACATCGAAGTGCAAACCCAGTCCTTGCCAAAGCGCGTTGATTTGAAGAACGGCACCCGGGTGCTTGCCGCAGGTCGCGGTTCCGTCAACACGGTGGCATTCGATGTGGTGAAAGTGCGCCGTATGCTGGTCAACGCCACGGATGATCAGGGTCGGCCATTGCCCCAGGGAGCTGCGGTGTTCGGCAAGGGCGATCGTTTTCTGACCAGCGTGGTGGGCGAGGGCACGATCTTTCTCAATGACGTGAACGACTTGCAGGACCTGAAGGTTTTACTGCCGGACTCTGCCAGTTGCCTGCTGAACATTTCACCTGGAGGCCAGCCTGACAATGACAAGTTCTTCGAAACCACTGCGGCGGTGTGCCATGGTCGGTAAGCTCGCAAGCATCGCCGCTGCGCTGTTCTGTACGGTGTTGCTGGCCCAGGAGGCACGGGCCGAAAACTGCCGGTTGTCGTTGAGCCAACCACGTATTGACTACGGTGTCATTCGCAGGGAGGCGTTGGCCGAAAGCGCTACGGTCACGCTCGGTACGCGATCGCTGCAGCTCAACGTGTTGTGTGTCGAGCCATCGGCAATGGCGTTGCGGTTTATCGGTGCCGCCGATGGGCAAACGTTCCGCTTCGGCCAGCAGGGCCGACTGCGGTTGAGCCTCAAGCATGCACAGGTGGATGGGCGTCCCGTCGAATGGGCGATGATGAGCCAGCCTGATGGCGGCGCGGGCGGGCAGTTATTGCCCGGACAGGTCCTGGTGGCCCGTGCCGCAGGGGGACTGGTGACAGGCCAGCGCTTGACGGCCCAGGTCGACATCGACACCGACCTGCCCGCCGACGCCTTGCAAGTACGCAGCCAGACGCTGTTGGAAGGGCAGGGTAGTTTTGAACTGGTCAGCCCGGCTGTTCCACGGAGCCGATGAAGTTTGCGAGCTCGGGCGTTTGCGGGTTGGCAAACACGACCTTGGGGTCGCCCACTTCATGCACCTTGCCCTGGTGCATGAACACCAGCTTGTCACCGACTTCGCGGGCGAAGCGCATTTCGTGGGTCACCATGATCAGCGTCATGCCGTCTTTGGCCAGTTGGCGCACCACACTGAGCACTTCATTGACCAGTTCCGGGTCCAGGGCCGAGGTGATTTCGTCGCACAACAGCACCTTGGGCGACATGGCCAGCGCGCGGGCAATTGCTACACGTTGCTGCTGGCCGCCAGACAGGCGGTCGGGGAAGGCATCGAACTTCTCCCCCAGACCCACGCGTTCCAGCATCTGTTTAGCCAACTGCGCTGCCTTGGCCTTGGGCACTTTCTGCACCACCTGCGGCGCGAGCATGACGTTCTCGCCCACGGTCAAATGTGGAAACAGGTTGAACTGTTGAAACACCATGCCGACCTTCTGCCGCAGGCTGCGCAGGTCGGCGCGGGCGGCGTCGAGGTATTCGCCATCGACTTCGATCACGCCGTCGTTGATCGACTCCAGGCCATTGAGGGTACGCAGCAAGGTGGATTTACCCGAGCCACTGCGGCCGATGATCGCCACCACCTGGCCTTCTTCAACGGTCAGGTCAATGCCCTTGAGCACGTGGTGATCGCCGTAATATTTATGCAGGGCAGAAATTCTAAGCAGAGGCATGCAGTCTCCTTTCCAGGTAGCGCGCACTGAGGGACAAGGGGTAGCAGAGCAGGAAGTAACCGAGGGCCACGAGGCCGTAGACCATGAAAGGTTCGAAGGTGGCGTTGGCGAGCATGCCGCCGGTCTTGGTCAGTTCGGTAAAGCCGATGATCGAGGTCACGGCGGTGCCTTTGACCACCTGCACCGAAAACCCTACGGTCGGCGCCACGGCAATACGCAGGGCCTGGGGCAGGATCACGTAGCGCAGTTGTTCAAGAGGGTTGAGCGCCAGGCTGGCCGACGCCTCCCACTGCCCATGGGCAATGGAGTCAACGCAGCCGCGCCAGATCTCGGCGAGGTAGGCGCTGGTAAACAGGGTCAGGGCAATGGCTGCCGCCAGCCACGGCGAGATATCCACACCGAGCAGGGCAACGCCGAAGAACACCAGAAACAGCTGCATCAGCAGCGGCGTGCCCTGGAACAGCTCGATATAGGTGCGCGCAACGTTGCGCGCGAATGCCTTTTTGCTGATGCGCAGGGTCATCACCAGCAACCCGATCAGGCCCCCGCCGATGAACGCCACCAGCGACAGCAACAGCGTCCATTGCAGGCCGGTGAGCAGGTTGCGCACGATGTCCCAGAAGGAAAAATCACTCATCGACTGTTCCTCATCACATAGCGGCGGCCGATCCAGTTCAGCAACTGGCGAATCATCAACGCCATGCACAGGTACACCAGGGTGGTCAGGGCATAGGTTTCAAAGGCGCGGAAATTGCGCGATTGAATGAAGTTGGCGGCAAAGCTCAGCTCTTCGGTGGCAATCTGCGAACACACCGCCGAGCCGAGCATCACGATGATGATCTGGCTGCTCAGGGCCGGCCACACCTTGCCCAGTGCCGGCAGCAGCACCACATGACGGAACGCTTCGAAACGCGTCATCGCCAGTGCGGCGGCGGCTTCCAGCTGCCCCTTCGGGACGGCCTGGATGCCGGCACGGATGATCTCGGTGGAATAGGCGCCCAGGTTGATCACCATCGCCAGCACTGCGGCTTGCCATTCCGTGATCTTCAGCCCCAGGGAGGGCAGGCCGAAAAAAATGAAGAACAGCTGCACCAGGAACGGCGTGTTGCGGATCAACTCGACATACACCCCGAAAAACCAGGCGAATGGCTGGATCTTCCACGCCCGCACGACGGCGCCGAGCGTGCCCAGGGCCACGCCGAGGATCGCGCCGATGGCCGTCAGCTCAAGGGTGAACAGCGCGCCGCGCAACAGCAGGTCGGTGTTGGCCAGCACCGGCATAAAGTCAAATTGATACGCCATGGATCAACTCCGGCTTAGAGGTCGGCAGGCAAGGGCTCTTTGAGCCATTGCAGCGCGTTCTTTTCAAGGCTGCCGTCGGCCTTGGCCGCGACCAGGATCTGGTTGACCTTCTCCAGCAACGCCGGCTCGTTCTTGTTCACGCCGACGTACACCGGCGAGTCCTTGAGCTTCACTTTCAGCGCCGGTACGCGCTTGGGATTGCGCTCACTGATCGCCACCATCACCACGTTGCCGCTGGCGATCAGGTCGACCTGGCCGGCCAGATAGGCGGCGATGGTCGAGTTGTTGTCTTCAAAGCGCTTGATGGTCGCCTCCTTGGGCGCGACAGCCGTCAGCTCGATGTCCTCGATGGCGCCACGGGTCACGCTGATAGTCTTGCCCTTGAGGTCGTCGGTGCTGCTGACGGCGGCGTCAGGCGGGCCGAATACGGCGAGGTAGAAAGGTGCGTAGGCCCTGGAGAAGTCGATGACTTTTTCGCGCTCGGGGTTCTTGCCCAGGCTCGAGATCACCAGGTCCACCTTGCCGGTGGTGAGGAACGGGATGCGGTTGGTGCTGTTGACCGGGGTCAACTCCAGCTTGACCTTGAGTTGGTCGGCCAACAGCTTGGCGGTGTCGATGTCCAGGCCGCGGGGTTTCATGTCGGGGCCTACCGAACCGAATGGCGGGAAGTCCTGCGGCACAGCAACCTTGAGGGTGCCACGGGCGACGATATCGTCCAGACCGTTGGCCTGGGCGGGTGCCTGGCTCAGCATCAGGCTGGCAAACAGGGCAGTGAGCAGGGCGCTGTAGCGCTTGGTCATGGCAACTCTCCGAGAAGGGCGAAGGAATTTTCTGAGTTTGCTCAGTGCACAGCCCATGCCAGCCCTCTTGGAATCATCTGAAAGGCACGCAGTCGTTGAGATGAGATGGTCTTACTGGTCTGAACAGTCGTTGAGCTTTTCGCACCCTTTTCGAGCGCCGTGAAAAGCGCGCGAGCCCCTTTGGGGCGTGGCTTGCCGGCAGACATGAATAGCTTTACAACTAGTCACTCAATCGACTGCAACCTTGAGTTTTCCATGAATTCCATCGCCCAAGCCGTACCGGAGGCGGCCCTGCAGGCCATCCGTAAACTGATCAAGGAGCAGGGCTTCGGGCCGGGCGATGCATTACCTTCTCAACGTGATCTGGCGCTGCGCCTGGGCGTCAGTCGGGCGTCGTTGCGGGAGGCGTTATCGTCCTTGAGCGCCCTGGGTGTGGTCAGTGTGCAGCCGGGCAAGGGCGTGTTCGTGCAGGTACCGCAGCCGCCGTCCGAACTCGCCTGGCCGTTTGCGACGCAGGCCACGCCGCTGGATATCTTCCAGCTGCGTTACGCCCTTGAAGGGTTCGCAGCCGGTTTGGCGGCGGTCACCTTGACCACCGATGAACTCGACAGCCTCCAGGACAATGTCGAAGCAATGCGCAAGGTGCTTAAGGCCGGTGACTTTGAAAGCGCCGCCCGGCTGGACTTCGAGTTTCATCGGCGCATCCTGCTGGCCAGCGGCAACCAGGCGATGGTGAGTATCCTGAGCGCCAGCGCCGAGGTCTTCCTGGAAAGCCAGAAACTACCGTTCATCCGGCCGGAACGCGCCATGGAAACCTGGCAGGAACATCGCAAGATCCTGCGCGCCCTGGCCCGGCGCACCAGTGCGGCAGCGCAGAAAACCATGCAGGAACATGTACGTAATGCGGCGATGCGCACGGGCATTGCCTTCGTCACACCTGTCTCGCCGTGAGCGGGCGATATTCAAAGTCATGCGCGGCCATAGCAACACTCAATCAGAGGCGGCTTCCTGAACGGGGGAAGGGCGGCTATGATGGGCAACGTTTTTTTTGCTTACAATCCGGAGACATCCATGAGCAACGATCTTATCAAGCACGTCACCGACGCGACCTTTGAGGCCGAAGTACTCAAGGCTGCCGGCCCGGTGCTGGTTGACTACTGGGCTGAATGGTGCGGCCCTTGCAAAATGATCGCTCCGGTCCTGGACGACATTGCAACCACTTACGAAGGCAAGCTGACCATTGCCAAGCTGAACATCGACGACAACCAGGAAACCCCTGCCAAGCACGGCGTGCGTGGTATCCCAACGTTGATGCTGTTCAAGAACGGCAACGTCGAAGCCACTAAAGTGGGCGCGCTGTCGAAGTCCCAGCTGCAAGCTTTCCTCGACGCCAACATCTAAGCGTCGCCAAAAAAGCCCCGAAAATCTCGGGGCTTTTTCGTAAAACAGGGCTAGACGCTCCGAAATTCAGGTGGTACATTCGGCCCCGCACTGGTTTCTCCACTGCCCCCTGCAAGCCGTCGCCGACGCATTCCTTTTCGATTAGTACGCGATCCTGTCGCCTTCTCTGCGGCGCGGCCTCATTAAGCCAAAAGCTTAATTTCCCCCCTCCATAAATGATTACGTCATTCCTATATGAATCTGACTGAACTCAAGCAAAAGCCGATTACCGACCTGCTCCAACTGGCCGAAGAAATGGGCATAGAAAATATGGCCCGTTCGCGCAAGCAGGACGTGATTTTCTCCCTGCTCAAGAAGCACGCGAAAAGCGGCGAGGAAATCTCCGGTGATGGCGTGCTGGAGATTCTCCAGGACGGCTTCGGCTTCCTCCGCTCTGCAGACGCTTCCTATCTCGCCGGCCCAGACGATATCTATGTCTCGCCGAGCCAGATCCGTCGCTTCAACTTGCGCACCGGCGACACCATCGTTGGCAAGATCCGACCGCCGAAGGAAGGCGAGCGTTATTTCGCCCTGCTCAAGGTCGACACGATCAACTTCGATCGTCCGGAAAACGCGAAAAACAAGATTCTCTTCGAGAACCTGACCCCGCTGTTCCCGACCGTGCGCATGAAGATGGAGGCCGGCAACGGTTCCACCGAAGACTTGACCGGTCGTGTGATCGACCTGTGCGCGCCGATCGGCAAGGGCCAGCGTGGCCTGATCGTCGCGCCGCCGAAAGCCGGTAAAACGATCATGCTGCAGAACATTGCAGCGAACATCGCGCGCAACAATCCTGAAGTTCACCTGATCGTACTGTTGATCGATGAGCGTCCGGAAGAAGTGACCGAAATGCAGCGCACTGTGCGTGGCGAAGTGGTTGCCTCGACGTTCGATGAGCCGCCAACCCGTCACGTACAGGTTGCCGAAATGGTCATCGAGAAGGCCAAGCGCCTGGTCGAGCACAAGAAAGACGTGGTGATCCTGCTCGACTCCATCACCCGTCTGGCCCGTGCCTACAACACCGTGATCCCGAGCTCCGGCAAGGTGTTGACCGGTGGTGTCGATGCCCACGCCCTGGAGAAGCCAAAGCGTTTCTTCGGCGCCGCGCGGAACATCGAAGAAGGCGGTTCGCTGACCATTATCGCCACCGCGCTGGTTGAAACCGGCTCGAAGATGGACGAAGTGATCTACGAAGAGTTCAAGGGTACCGGCAACATGGAACTGCCCCTGGACCGTCGTATCGCTGAAAAGCGTGTGTTCCCGGCCATCAACATCAACCGCTCCGGCACGCGCCGCGAAGAGTTGCTGACCGCCGACGACGAACTGCAGCGCATGTGGATCCTGCGCAAGCTGCTGCACCCGATGGACGAAGTGGCCGCTATCGAGTTCCTGATCGACAAGCTGAAAACCACCAAGACCAACGACGAGTTCTTCCTGTCGATGAAACGCAAGTAATACGGCGTTTCAGGTCCGAAAAATGGCGTCCCGCCCGGGGCGCCATTTTTTTTGCGTCGAGATTCATCGTTTTTTATGGCATAAGTGTCCGTTAAGTAACAAAAATTGTATCCGCGACTACGCTCACTCCTTTCGTCACAGACTGACCACAATTCTTATGACCACTCTTGCTTACCGCAGGGACATTGACGGCCTGCGTGCCATCGCTGTCCTCGCAGTCGTGCTGTTTCACTTCGGCGTTCCTGGCCTCACCGGCGGTTTCGTTGGCGTCGATGTCTTCTTCGTCATTTCCGGCTTTTTGATCACGTCCATTATTTGGCGTGAGCGTCAGGCCGGGCGCTTCAGTTTCATCGACTTCTGGGCTCGGCGCGCACGGCGCATCCTGCCGGCGCTGTTCGTAATGATTGCGGCCACACTCGCGGTGGGCTGGTTTCTGTTGGCGCCCAAGGACTACGAAGAGTTGGGGCGGTCTGCGCACTATCAGGTGACCTTTACCTCCAACCTGTTGTTCTCGCGCCAGCATGGCTACTTCGATGCAGCTTCTGACATAAAGCCCCTGCTGCACACCTGGTCGCTGGCGGTAGAAGAGCAGTTCTACATTTTCTTCCCGCTGTTGCTCACGCTGCTTTCAGCTCGCCTGAAGCACTGGCGCCTGGCGCTGTTCGCGGTGCTGCTGGGCTCGTTTGGCATGAGCGTCTGGGCGGTTGAGCACGAGCCGCAAAAAGCCTTCTTCCTGCTGCACCTGCGTGCCTGGGAATTACTGGCCGGTGCGATGCTGGCGGTGATGCCCAAATATCAATGGCGCGCTTCGCCTGCCCTGGCCCAGGGGGTCAGCCTGGCCTCTATGGCACTGATCCTGATCGCGGTATTCGGTTACGACGCGAAAACCCCGTTCCCCGGTCCGGCCGCGCTATTGCCGGTGCTGGGCGTGGTCGGGTTGATCTGGGCCAACGGGCAGCAGCACACCTGGGTCGGGCGCCTGTTGAGTACGCGGCTGATGGTCGGTATCGGGCTGATTTCCTATTCCTGGTACCTGTGGCACTGGCCGGTGTTCGTGTACGCCAGCTATGCCGCGGTGGATGGCTTGAGCGTCCTGGAACTGGCCGGCTTGATGCTGCTCTCGTTGGTGCTGGGCTACCTGTCCTGGCGCTTCGTGGAAACGCCGTTCCGGGAAAAACGCTTGCTGGCCTCGCGTAAGGCAATTCTTGCTTCAGCCGTGGTCGGCATCCTGGGGCTGGGCTTTACTGGCTTGGCGATCCGTGAATTCGACGGTGTGCCGTCGCGCTTGTCTGAGCAGGCGTTGATTTTCGCGAAGGCAAAGAAGTGGAGCCCGGAGTTGATGGCGTGCATGGCTGACAAGGACACGCCCGATGAGCGGTTGTTCTGCCATTTCGGTCCCAAAAGTCAGTCGGTTTCGGCGCTGGTATGGGGCGACAGTCACGCCACCGCGCTGATTCCGGCGCTCAAAGAGGGCGCTGATCGCCATGATATCAGCGTGATTGAAGCCAGCTTTGCCGGCTGCATCCCCTTGGATGGCCTTGAGAACATTGCCCGGTGTGCGCATTTCAACCATCGCGTCGAGAAGGCGATGGCCGAAAAGAAAATCAGCGATGTGGTGTTGGCGGCGCGCTGGAGCCTGTATGTCTACGGGCAAATGTCGGGTGACAAAGAGCATGCGCTCAAAGACCCCAGCACCGGCGAGTACGTGCAGGCTGTGGCTGAGCAACGCTTTGCCCAGGGGATGCGCGAGCGCATTCAGGCGCTGCGCGCTGCGGGGCACAAGGTCTGGCTGGTCAAGGAGGTGCCGCTGCAGGAAATCATCGTGCCTTACCGTCTCAGTCGCCTGGCAATGATGCACCGACCGTTTGACGGCGAAGGTCTCGACGTAGCCAAGCATCTCAAGCGCCAGGCGTTTATCAGTCAGTTGTTCGACGAACTGGCGGCCGCCGACAGCGGCGTCGCGGTGCTGGACCCGGCGCCCTCGCTGTGCGGCACCGATGGCTTGTGCCGGGTCGAGCTCAACGGGCGTGCGCTGTACACCGACGATAACCACCTGTCTGAAGTGGGCGCGCGGCATATCGAGGCCTTTATGGAACCGCTGTTCAGTTCGCTGCAGTCACGGGGGCTGACGGCCAATTAAGCTGCCAGCCGCCTCGAGAGCAGGTAGGATGTACGCCTATTTTACGGGTGGCATGGTTAATGAAATTCAAGGATCTTCGGGATTTCGTGCAGCAACTTGAGCAGCGCGGAGAGTTGAAACGTATCCAGATGCCGATTTCACCGGTACTGGAAATGACTGAGATTTGCGACCGTACCTTGCGTAACAAGGGCCCGGCGCTGTTGTTCGAGAACCCGACCGGCTACGACATTCCGGTGCTCGGCAACCTGTTCGGCACACCCGAGCGCGTCGCCTTCGGCATGGGCGCCGAGGCGGTCAGCGAACTGCGCGAGATCGGCAAGCTGCTGGCCTTCCTCAAGGAGCCCGAGCCGCCCAAAGGCTTGAAGGACGCCTGGTCGAAGCTGCCGATCTTCCGCAAGATCATTGCCATGGCGCCCAAGGTGGTCAAGGACGCGGTGTGCCAGGAAGTGGTCATCGAAGGCGATGACGTCGACCTGGCCATGCTCCCCGTGCAGACCTGCTGGCCCGGCGACGTCGGCCCGCTGATCACCTGGGGCCTGACCGTCACCAAAGGTCCGAACAAGGACCGCCAGAACCTCGGCATCTACCGCCAGCAAGTGATCGGCCGCAACAAGGTGATCATGCGGTGGCTGAGCCACCGTGGCGGCGCCCTGGATTTTCGCGAATGGTGCGAAAAACACCCGGGCCAGCCATTTCCGGTCTCCGTGGCGCTGGGCGCCGACCCGGCCACTATTCTGGGCGCAGTGACGCCGGTGCCGGACAGCCTGTCCGAGTACGCCTTCGCCGGCCTGCTGCGCGGTAACCGCACCGAGCTGGTGAAGTGTCGCGGTAACGATCTGCAAGTGCCGGCCACCGCCGAAATCATCCTGGAAGGTGTGATTCATCCCGGTGAAATGGCCGATGAAGGGCCTTACGGTGACCACACCGGTTATTACAACGAAGTCGACAGCTTTCCGGTGTTCACCGTTGAGCGCATCACCCATCGGATCAAGCCGATCTACCACAGCACCTACACCGGCCGGCCGCCGGATGAGCCGGCCATCCTTGGCGTGGCGTTGAACGAGGTGTTCGTGCCGATCCTGCAAAAGCAGTTTCCGGAAATCACCGACTTCTACCTGCCGCCGGAAGGTTGCTCGTACCGCATGGCCATCGTCACCATGAAGAAGTCGTACCCAGGCCATGCCAAGCGGGTAATGCTGGGTGTGTGGTCGTTTTTACGACAGTTCATGTACACCAAGTTCGTTATCGTCACCGACGACGACATCAATGCCCGCGACTGGAACGACGTGATCTGGGCCATTACCACGCGCATGGACCCCAAGCGCGACACGGTGATGATCGACAACACGCCGATCGATTACCTCGACTTCGCTTCGCCGGTGTCGGGGCTTGGGTCGAAAATGGGCCTGGATGCCACTCACAAATGGCCGGGTGAAACCACCCGCGAGTGGGGCCGGGTCATCGTCAAGGATGACGCCGTGACTGCTCGCGTCGATGCAATCTGGAAAGAATTGGGAATAGATTGATGCGTGTAACCCTGCAACCTTCCGGCGCGGTACTGGAACTGAACCCCGGCGAACGCATCCTCGACGGCGCGCGCCGCCTGGGCTACGAATGCCCGCAGGCGTGTCGCAACGGCGTATGCCACGTGTGTGCGGCGCTGTTGGTGGAGGGCCGTGTGCAGCAGGGCGGTGAAGTGCGCGATCATGGTGAGTTCTACACCTGCATCGCCGAGCCGTTGGAAGATTGCATTGTGTTGTGGGATGGCGTGCTGGCGCCGGGGGAGTTGCCGGTGCGCAAATTGTCGTGCCAGTTGAGCGAATGCGTGGAAGTCGGCGGCGATGTGTGGCGCGTGCGCCTGCGGGCGCCGGCTGGCAAGGCGGTGCGTTACCACGCCGGGCAGTACCTGATGATCGAGCGTGAGAACGGCGAGAAGTCGGCGTTTTCCCTGGCATCGGCACCTCACTGCGGCCGCGAGCTGGAACTGCATGTGCTGGCCCGTGAGGACAGCGCACGCAACCTGTTGGAGCAGCTACAGCGCAACCGGATGGCGCGGGTTGAACTGCCGTTCGGTGACACCCACCTGGCCCAGTTGCCGGACGGGCCGCTGGTGCTGATCGCCGCCGGCACGGGCATGGCCCAGATGCACAGCCTGATCGAGCATTGCCGGGCTTCCGGCTTCAAGCACCCGGTGCACCTGTATTGGGGCGTGCGTCGCCCGGAAGATTTCTACGAGATCGAGCACTGGGATCAATGGCGGCAACTGCCCAACCTGTTCCTGCACAAAGTCGTCAGTGACCTGTGCGGTTGGGAAGGGCGCTGCGGCTTGCTGCATGAAGCCGTGTGCGAAGACATTACCGACCTCAAGGCCGTGCACGTGTACGCCAGCGGATCACCGGCGATGATCTACGGCACGCTGGATGCGTTGGTCGACGCCGGGATGGATGCGCACCAGATGCGCGCCGACGTATTCGCCTACGCCCCGCGTCCCTGACGTAATCAACGTATGGGAGGGGGCTTGCCCTAATGCCGCCCTCTGTAGGAGCGAGCTTGCTCGCGAAAAACTCACAGGCACCGCGTTCATTCAGAAAACACGCGTTATCGTTGACGGTTTTCGCGAGCAAGCTCGCTCCTACAGACAGGGCTTGCACCCTCCCACATTGATTTGCGCCCGTTCAGAATCTTAGTCCAGTCGTCACCATCGCTGCATTGAACCCCAGCAACGCCAGTTCTGCCGCCATCGGCCCGTAATGCGTGCCCACGGACGCAATGATGACGGGCGCCACGCCATAACGGTTCAGGGGGATCTTGTCACGGTACTTGCCGCGATAACCCTGGATCGCCCCACCCGTGACGTTCAGGTACACCGGGTACTCGGCCATGTCATAGCGCTTGCCGGCGTATGCGTAGTAGGCGCGTTGCCTGAACGAGTTGCGAAAGGTCGCCGCGCCATAGACCAGACCGGACGCTTCGTTGCGCTCCATCCCAATCAGGTTTTGCTGGTTGTTGTGCTCGGGGTCGGGCGCGAAATGCCGGGTGTAGACGCTGGTCTGCGCGTACCAGAAGCCTTTGTCGTCGTTTGCCGGTGGGGTTTCAGCTGCCAGTGCAGTGGTGGCCTGGGCCAGGAACAACAGGCCAGGCAAGCGGATTTTGTGCATGGGCGGCCTCGATAGTCGATTGGGTGAGCGGCTAAGTGGGTCGTGGTGTGTGCGGCATTTTGGCGGATTGCCCGCTGCTCAGGCTGAACCTGGGCTGAAAGCGCTCGGATTGCCATCGCGGTGGCTGATGAGCGGGGAGGGTGCTTATGCATTCGCTTATTCCTTTAAGGTATTTATTTTATTCGATGAATATCTTTAGGCTATATGTCAACGGACTACCGACTTCATCCACAGCCACCAATCACTGACCGCTACCGCCCGCCAGCCGGATCGATCGTACGAACTCAGAGCGTTGAAGTTCTATTAATTGATTCATAGGGAGCGGTATGGGGAGCTACAGAAAACACGCGTTATACACGGCGATTTTGTCGGCCAATTTGCTGACCACCGTGGGATTCAATCCCGTTCTTGCGGATGAAACGTCCGCCGTCGATGCGCCACAACTGGATACGGTCATCGTGACCGGCACCCGCGCCCAGGAGCGCACCGCCAGTGCTTCGCTGTCGCCAATCGATGTGATCTCCGGCGAAACCCTGCGCAGTACCGGTTCCGACGAGCTGGGCGCGGTGCTGGCGCGCCTGATCCCATCGATCAACTTTCCACGGCCGAGCCTGGTGGATGCCGCCGAGCTGGTACGCCCGGCGCAGTTGCGCGGTTTGTCACCGGACCAGGTGTTGGTACTGGTCAACGGCAAGCGCCGTCATACCAGCGCTTTCGTCAACCTCGGCGGTGCGGTCGGTCGCGGTTCGGCACCGGCGGACCTGAATGCAATCCCACTGTCGGCGGTGGACCACATCGAAGTGCTGCGCGATGGCGCGTCGGCACGTTACGGCTCCGACGCGATCGCCGGCGTGATCAACGTGATCCTCAAGCACGACGACCAGGGCGGTTCGATCTCCACTCGGTTCGGCGGGTACAAAAAAGGTGACGGCATCCAGCGTAATGTCAGCGGCAATACGGGCCTGGCATTGGGCGAAAACGGCTTTATCAATCTGTCGGCCGAAGGTGCCGACAACGATTACACCAACCGTGCCGGCAATGATTACCGCCCAGGCAGCGTCGGTTCCACCACCTACGGCCAGCGTGTATTCCGTCAAGGCGAGCCGGCCACCAATGAGGGCAAATTCCAGTTCAACTCGGAATATTCCTTCAACGATGCCGCCGAGTTCTACAGTTTCGGTGGCTACAGCAAGCGCCGCGGCGAGACGGCAGCGTTCTACCGCGCCAGCAACGCTTCCAACAATATTGCGGCACTCAACCCCAACGGCTACCTGCCGCTGATCAAGGGCAACCTGGAAGACACCTCGCTGGTGGTGGGCCTGCGCGGGCTGCTCGCCTACGACTGGCACTACGACCTGTCGGCCAACTACGGCAAGAATCAGTACGAGCTCGGCACCGAAACCATCAACACCTCTCTGGGCCTGGCGACGCCGCGCAAATTCAACAACGGCACCCTGAGCAACGAGCAGAAGCAAGTCAGCCTGGACCTGTCCCGTGAGTTTGATCTGGGCTGGCTGCCGTACCCGGTGGCCGTGGCGTTCGGCGGTGAATACTTGCATCAGGGCTATGAAATCCAGGCAGGTGAGCCCGCGTCCTACTACCAGACCGGCAGTTCTGGCCTTGGCGGGTTCCGCGATGCCGATGCCGGCACCAGTACGCGGCATAATTGGGCGCAATACCTGGATTTGGAAACCCACTTCACCGAAAAACTCAGCGCCTCGGCCGCCGTGCGCCATGAGGACTACAGCGATTTTGGCTCCAACCTCAGCGGTTCGCTGTCGGCGCGTTACGACTTCACCCCGCAAGTGGCGTTGCGCGGCAGCATTTCCAATGGCTTTCGCGCGCCGTCCCTGGCCCAGCAGAACTTCGCCTATACCTCATCGCAATTGATCGGTAATACGATCCAGGAGGCCGGCACGTTCCCGGCCAACAGCCAAGTGGCGCGCCTGCTCGGTGCCGAAGACCTCAAGGCTGAAAAATCGCGTAACTACAGCCTTGGCCTGGTGCTGGAGCCTGCCGACGACCTGACGGTGACACTGGATGTGTACCGCATCGACATACGCGACCGCATCAGCCTGTCGTCCAACCTGAATCTCAATCCGGCGACGGTGGCCTACCTGCAAGCTAACGGTGTCGGCAATATCAACTACACCACAGCGCGTTATTTCACCAACGCCACCGACACCAGCACCGACGGTGTCGACCTGGTGGCCAACTATCGCTATCAGTTCGATAACGGTATTCGCTGGAACAGCACCGTGGGCTACAACTACAACCACACCAAGGTCACCGATGTGAAGGCCAATCCGGCCGTCCTCGACAGCCTGGGCGCCAACCTGGTGCGGGTGGACCGTCGCGAGCGCATCGGCCTGCTCGGCGATACCACACCCCAGCACAAGCTGAGCCTGGGCAACGACTTCACCTTCGGCAATTGGGCGCTGCACAGCAACCTGGTGCGCTATGGTGAGTTCACCAGCTACCAGGCGGACAAGGTCAACGACCAGACCTTCAAGGCAGCCTGGGTGCTGGACCTGTCGGCGGACTACAAGTTGAAGAACTGGACCTTCACGCTCGGCGGCGACAACGTCACCGATAAATACCCCGAGAAGGTCAATGCCTACGCCAGCAGCGGCGGCAACCTGGCCTACAGCACTTTTTCGCCGTACGGTTACAGCGGCGCGTTTTATTACGGTAAAGTCGCTTACAACTGGTAGCACACAGGAGGCGCAACGCTTTTCGCCATGACCGCCATTGAAACCGATCTTTTGCAGTTGGCTTACCCTCCGCGGCTCGATCTTGGGCCGCAACTCACTCACGAACAATTAATGAGCTCGATGCAGGCCACCATGGCCCGGCATAAGGGTGGGCCGGTCTGGCTGTTTGCCTATGGTTCGTTGATCTGGCGTCCTGAATGTTCGTCGAGCGAGCGGGTGCGCGCACGGGTTCACGGTTATCACCGTGGCCTGTACCTGTGGTCCCACGAGCACCGGGGTACGCCGGAGTTGCCGGGCCTGGTCTTCGGGCTGGATCGGGGCGGTTCGTGCAGCGGGTTTGCCTACCGCTTGCCGGAAGATCAGTTGGAGGCTTCGCTGTATGCGTTATGGCAACGCGAAATGCCTTACCCCTCCTACAAGCCGCACTGGCTCAGTTGCCGCCTGGAAGATGGCAGTCAGGTGCAGGCGTTGGGATTTGTGCTGGAGCGGCACTTGCCCAGCTATGCCGGCAACTTGCCCGATATCGTACTGAACCATGTGCTGCAAAGCGCTTGCGGGCGTTACGGCACTACTCGCGATTATGTCGAGCAGACCGTGAACGCCCTGCGTAGCCACGCCATGCCAGATAAAAACCTGGAGGCGCGGCTCAAGCGTTGTGCGAAGGATTGCCCGGGCAGTTAGCGCGCCGAGCTGACGCTGTTGGTGTGCCACAGGGTCGGGATCAGGAAGGCGATCGCCAGCACGCACGCGCCAATCAGCAGCACGAAACCACCGTCCCAACCGAAGTGGTCCACGGTGTAGCCCATCGCCGCGCTCGCCGCCACCGAACCGCCCAGGTAGCCGAACAGGCCGGTGAAGCCAGCCGCGGTGCCGGCGGCTTTCTTCGGTGCCAGTTCCAGCGCCTGCAGGCCGATCAGCATCACCGGGCCGTAGATCAAAAAGCCGATGGAGACCAGCGCAATCATGTCGACCATCGGGTTGCCCGGCGGGTTGAGCCAGTAAACCAGAGTCGCCACGGTCACCAGCGCCATGAACACGATGCCGGTCAGGCCGCGATTGCCACGGAAGATTTTGTCCGACATCCAGCCGCACAGCAGCGTGCCCGGGATACCAGCCCACTCGTAAAAGAAATACGCCCAGGACGACTTGTCGACCGTGAAATGCTTGGCTTCTTTCAGGTAGGTCGGCGCCCAGTCCAGTACGCCGTAGCGCAGCAGGTAGACGAACACGTTGGCGAGGGCGATGTACCACAGCATTTTGTTGCGCAGCACGTACTTGACGAAGATTTCCTTGGCGCTGAATTCGTCTTCGTGGCTGGCGTCGTAGCCTTCCGGGTAGTCGTTCTTGTACTGCTCGATCGGCGGAAGGCCAACCGATTGCGGCGTGTCGCGCATGGTGATGAAGGCAAACGCCGCCACTGCCAGCGCCACCGTGGCCGGGACGTAGAACGCCGCATGCCAGTCATTGAACCAGGCCATGCCCAGCAGGAACAGCGGACCGATCAGGCCGCCGCCGACGTTGTGCGCCACGTTCCACACCGAGACCACGCCGCCGCGTTCTTTCTGCGACCACCAGTGCACCATGGTCCGCCCACTTGGCGGCCAGCCCATGCCTTGGGCCCAACCGTTGATGAACAGCAAAATGAACATCATGGTCACGCTGGACGTCGCCCAAGGCGCGAAACCGAAAATGAACATCACCCCCGCTGACACCAGCAGGCCGAAGGGCAGGAAGTAACGCGGGTTGGAGCGGTCGGACACCAGGCCCATGAGGAACTTGGACAGGCCGTAGGCAATCGCGATGGCCGACATCGCCAAGCCCAGCTCACCGCGGGTATAGCCCTCGTCGATCAGGTAGGGCATGGCCAGGGAGAAGTTTTTGCGCAGCAGGTAATAGCCGGCGTAACCGAAGAAAATACCGGCGAAGATCTGCCAGCGCAGGCGTCGGTAGGTGCTGTCTATTTTTTCTTCAGGCAGGGGCGCCTGGTGTGCGGCAGGTCGGAAGAAAGCAAACATTCAAGGGCTCCAAATTTCTTGTTTTGACTGCGGATGCGAATGTTACAGTTTCGTTACCGAAAATAGCATCGCCTCTTATCCGCAAACACAGGAAATGGGAGCAATTGCATGTTCTCTTATGAACATGTCGCGAATAGGTAAGTGTGGGTCGTTGAGGATCAAATGTGGGAGGGGGCTTGCCCCCGATGGCGGTGTATCAGGTTAGTCATTGCTGGCTGACCCACTGCTATCGGGGGCAAGCCCCCTCCCACATTTGGGCTGCATTCCACTTCGGTCAGCGGATTTGCACGACAACCTTACCCACCGCCTTGCGCTGCCCCAGGTCATTGATTGCCTGGGCCGCCTGTTCCAGCGGGTAAACCTGTGACACCAGCGGCTTCAACTTGCCCTCGGCATACCAGGTGAACAGTTGCTGAAAATTGGCCGCATTGTCCTGCGGCTGACGCTGGGCAAACGAGCCCCAGAATACGCCCACCACCGCCGCGCCCTTGAGCAGTGCCAGGTTCACCGGCAATTCGGGGATGCGCCCGCTGGCAAAGCCCACTACCAACAGACGACCATTCCAGGCGATCGAGCGGATCGCCTGGTCAAACAGGTCACCACCCACCGGATCGTAGATCACATCGGCGCCGTTGCCGTCGGTGAGGCGCTTGACCTCATCCTTGAGGTTGGCTTCGCTGTAATTGATCAACTCATCGGCGCCGGCCGCCTTGGCCACCGCGAGTTTGTCGGCGCTGCTGGCGGCGGCGATCACCCGGGCGCCCATGGCCTTGCCGATTTCCACGGCGGCCAGGCCCACGCCACCGGAAGCACCGAGCACCAGCAGGGTTTCGCCGGGTTGCAGGTTGGCGCGCTGTTTCAGCGCGTGCATCGAGGTGCCGTAGGTCATGCTGAAGGCGGCGGCGGTGTTGAAGTCCATGCTCGGCGGGATCGGCAGCACGTTATAGCCCGGCACCGCCACCTGCTCGGCAAAACTGCCCCAGCCGGTCAGGGCCATCACGCGATCACCGACTTTCAAGTGGCTGACCTTCTCCCCGACGTCACTCACCACGCCCGCCGCTTCGCCACCCGGAGAAAACGGGAAGGGCGGCTTGAACTGGTATTTACCCTCGATGATCAGGGTGTCCGGAAAATTCACCCCGGCCGCGTGCACGTCCAGCAGGACTTCGTTCTTCTTGATCGCGGGGCTGGCGATCTCTTCCAGCACCAGGGTTTCGGCGGGGCCGAAGGCTTTGCACAGCACAGCTTTCATCGGACTATTCCTTTTGGCGTCGTGGCCGATAAGTGTAGGAGGGTACGCCCGTGGGTCAACAAGCATGCCCGCGCCTGATAAGCCCCCATAAGCTTGTGCTCAGCCTTGCTAGCGTTATGCTACCCGGCAACCGAATTCGAGGAATGAACTGTGAAAGCGTGGATCCTGTTGATGCTGGCCCTGACCTTGCCGATGGTCGCCCAGGCCGAAGAAGCCAAAGAGGCCAAAGAGGGCGAGGCGCCGAAGGTCAGCTATATCAGCCTGACGCCGCCGTTCGTGGGCAACTACGGCCTGGATGGCACGGCAAAACTCAAGGTATTCAAGGCCGACATCGCTCTGCGCGTTACCGGCACCGAAGCCGCCGCAGCGGTCAAAGCCAATGATGCGTTGATTCGCAACCAACTGGTGGCACTGTTTACCCAGCAGACCAACGAAGCCATGAGCACGGTTGAAGGCAAGGAAAAGCTGCGCCAGGAAGCGTTGAAACAGACGCAGCAGGTGATGAACGATGAGACCGGCAAGCCGATGGTGGAAGACCTGTTGTTCAACAACCTGATCATTCAGTAACCCTTCAACGCAACGCCAGGACTGCCGCCCACTGTTCGGCAGTGACCGGCATCACCGAGAGCCGGCTGCCTTTTTGCACCAGAGGCAGTTCGGCCAGCGCGGCCTGCTGTTTCAGGTAGCCCAGGCCCATCACCTTGGGAAAGGTCTGCACGTGCGCGACGTCAATTGCGCTCCACGGGTTTTTTTCCGGGGTGGCCTTGGCATCGAAGTAGTGGCTTTCCGGCTCCAGCGCGGTGGGGTCGGGATAGGCGGACTTGACGATCTTGCCGATGCCGGCAATGCCTGGCTCGGGGCAGCTGGAGTGGTAGAAGAAGAATTCGTCGCCCACCGCCATGGCCCGCAAAAAGTTGCGCGCCTGGTAATTGCGCACCCCGTCCCAGCGGGCTTCACCGAGCGTTTCCAGGCCTTTGATCGAGAGTTCGTCGGGCTCGGATTTCATCAACCAGTAGGCCATTTTTGCGCTCCTGAAAAAGGCATTGGGCAAGTTGTCGGGCAATCCCGTGACAAACCGACAGTCGGTTGGCGTCAAGGTTTGCGTGTTGGTTCACGTTACCGCAGAATGCCGGGCTTCAAGCTTGGCGCAGCTGCAACGGACTACTTTGGAACGTTGTTGTCATCGTGTACGAGATGCCTGAAGGGGGGCAATCGATGCAACGTAAACCGGATTTACTATGGATATTGGTTATTTTGTTTGGTCTGGGTGTCGTGACCACCGGGTATGCCCAGAGCTTGTGGTCGAACAAGACCGATGCACCGGTTGAGCTTTCGCCTGTGCAGCAGCAATTCAAGCGTTAACGCGATTTAAAGCGTCGCTGGTTCCAGCGGCGTTTCTGCTACATACCATTGCTTTTCGGTGACAGTGCCCGCCAGCGGCACGTCCCAACTCGCCTGCGCCAAGCGATCGACTTGCTGACATTCATGGGCCAACCCCAGCAGCGTCGGCTTGCGCCACGTGTTGCGCCTGGCCAGGTAAGCCAGGCTGCGGTCATAGAAGCCGCCGCCCATGCCCAATCGCCCACCCTCATTATCGAACCCCACCAGCGGCATCAGCACCAGGTCCAGCGCCCACACTTTGCGTTGGCGGTGGGCATCGGCCCGAGGCTCGAGAATACGAAAGCGGTTGGGCAGCAACTTATCCCCAGGCCGCACGCGCTGGAACACCATTTTGGTTCGTGGCCACGCACTCAGTACGGGCAGGTAGGTGGCCTTGCCCCGGCGCTGGGCAGCGCGCAGCAGCAGGCGCGGATCGATTTCACCGTCCGTCGGTAGATACAGGGAAATATGTCTGGCCCGGCGAAACAGCGGGTGCTGTGCCAGTTGCCGGTAAAGACCTTGCGCGGCCTGACGCTGCTCGCTCGGTGTCAGAGCGCGGCGTGCTTTGCGCAACAGGCGTCGAAGTTGCGGACGGGAAAGCGGCGCAGGTTCGGTCATGGCTGTTCGGCTCATAAAACAATGCCAGTCCGAAGACTGGCATTGAGTTTGGGAATTCAGGCTCCCCGGCAGAGCCGCTGTCGACTAAGCCCTTGAACCCGAAAGTTCAAGGTGGAAGAAGCAGTAGGCTTTAAGGCTTTCCGTCTAGCGGACATGCACACCAGCCCAACGTGCAACTTCCAGGGTAGTGCGAATCGGCTCCGGGACATCGCCGACTGGCAAACACGCCAGGGAGTGAGGCGAGTATACCTTAAACAGACTCGGCAATCAGCCCTTGGGTGCGTCGGAATCGGTGGAAAGCGCCAGGTCGACGCGTTCGAGCAGGTCACGCACTTGCTCGCGGGTCGAGCCGCTGGCCTGCGCGTCAGGGCGTTCCTGCTTGTGCAGCAGGTCGTGGGTAATGTTCAGTGCAGCCATCACGGCGATGCGGTCGGCGCCGATCACTTTGCCGCTGCTGCGGATTTCACGCATCTTGCCGTCCAGGTAGCGGGCAGCGCTCACCAGGTTGCTGCGCTCCTCCTGGGGGCAGATGATCGAATACTCTTTGTCGAGGATCTGCACGGTAACGCTATTGCTTGAACTCATGAGTCTTGCTCCAGGGCCTTCAGGCGCGAAATCATCGATTCGACCTTACGCCGGGCGATTTCGTTTTTTTCAATGAGGTGAGCGCGTTCCTCGCGCCAGGTCTTTTCCTGAGCTAATAGGAGTCCGTTTTGACTCTTAAGTTGCTCGACCCGATCAATTAGCAGTTCGAGTCTGGCCATCAGCGCTTGCAGGTCGGTGTCTTCCATTGGGTTCCACTGGATTTTGTCTGATGAATGGCAACTTCAGGATAAACGATCTGACGCCCTCGATAGTCTTGGTGCGTCTGCCGGTGCTAGGATACAGCGCTCCATTCTAGACATTGCGCCGTCTGGCGCCTAGCTCACCATGCCCATTCAGAACTCCCCGTACGACGCTTTTTCCAAACTGCTGAGCACCAGCGGTCATCCTTGCTCGCCTGCCGAACTGCACGGCGTGCTGTTGGGCCGCAGTTGCACCGGCGTGGGCTTCGATGCCGACAACTGGCTGGCCGATGTGGCCGAGCTGCTGGAAACCGAACCGACCGAGAACGTGCGTAACGCGCTGATCGGCCTGCAAGAGATGGTCAAGGGCGAGCTGACCGGTGATGACGTCACCGTGGTCCTGCTGCTGCCGACCGACGACGCACCGCTCGCCGAGCGTGCCGCTGCACTGGGCCAATGGTGCCAGGGCTTCCTCCACGGTTTCGGCGTGAATGCCGGCGGCCTGGAACTGAGCACCGACGCCAAGGAAGTGTTGCAGGACCTGGCAGCCATCTCCCAGGTGCAAGACGCCCTGGAAGAGTCCGAAGACGGCGAGGGTGACTACATGGAAGTCATGGAATACCTGCGCGTTGCGCCGTTGCTGCTGTTCACCGAGACCAGGAAGTCCGCTGAACCTGCGGCGCCCAAGCCGTCGCTGCACTGAAAAAGGAAGCCCATCTGCCCATGATCCATATCCCCAGAGCGGAATACACCCGTCGCCGCAAGGCGCTCATGGCGCAGATGGAACCCAACAGCATCGCGATCCTGCCGGCTGCCGCCGTGGCTATCCGCAACCGTGATGTAGAGCATGTCTACCGTCAGGACAGCGACTTCCAGTACCTGAGCGGCTTCCCTGAACCGCAGGCGGTGATCGTGCTGATGCCCGGTCGCCAGCATGGCGAGTACATAATGTTCTGCCGCGAACGCAACGCCGAACGCGAATTGTGGGACGGCCTGCGTGCCGGTACCGAAGGCGCGATCCGCGATTTTGGCGCTGACGACGCGTTTCCCATCACCGATATCGACGACATCCTGCCCGGCCTGATTGAAGGCCGTGACCGGGTGTATTCGGCCATGGGCAGCAATGCCGAATTCGACCGGCATGTGATGGAGTGGATCAACGTGATCCGCTCCAAGGCGCACCTGGGCGCCCAGCCGCCGAACGAATTCGTTGCCCTGGATCATTTGCTGCACGACATGCGCCTGTATAAATCGGCGGCGGAAGTGAAGGTGATGCGCGAGGCGGCGCGAATTTCCTGCGCCGCCCATGTGCGCGCGATGCAGGCCAGCCGTGCCGGCCTGCATGAGTTCAGCCTGGAAGCCGAGCTGGATTACGAGTTCCGCAAGGGCGGCGCGAAAATGCCGGCGTATGGCTCCATTGTGGCGGCCGGGCGCAACAGCTGCATCCTGCATTACCAGCAGAATGACGCGCTGCTCAAGGACGGTGACCTGGTATTGATCGACGCCGGTTGCGAGATCGACTGCTACGCCAGTGACATCACTCGCACCTGGCCGGTCAACGGCAGGTTTTCGCCCGAGCAAAAGGCGATCTACGAGATTGTGCTGGCCTCCCAGGAAGCCGCTTTCGCGCAGATCGCGCCGAACAAGCATTGGAACCAGGCGCATGAGGCGACCGTGCAGGTCATCACGGCCGGGCTGGTCAGGCTGGGGTTGCTGCAAGGCGAGGTTGACGAACTGATCGCCAGCGAAGCCTACCGCGCCTTTTACATGCATCGCGCCGGTCATTGGCTGGGCATGGATGTGCATGATGTGGGCGAGTACAAAGTCGGCGGTGAATGGCGCGTGCTGGAAGTCGGCATGGCCTTGACCGTGGAGCCGGGGATCTATATTTCACCGGATAACCAGAACGTAGCGAAGAAGTGGCGTGGCATTGGCGTACGCATCGAGGACGACGTGATAGTGACCAAGCAAGGCTGTGAAATTCTGACCGGCGCGGTGCCCAAGACGGTGGCCGAGATCGAAGCGCTGATGGCGGCTGCCCGATGAGCCGGGTCAACCTGGCGATCATCGGCGGTGGCCTGGTGGGCGCCAGCCTGGCGCTGGCGTTGCAGGCCGGGGCCAAGGCGCGAGGGTGGAAAATCGCACTGATCGAGCCCTTCGCGCCCGGCGACAGTTATCAGCCGAGCTACGATGCGCGCTCCTCGGCGCTGTCCTTTGGTGCCCGGCAGATCTATCAGCGCCTGGGCGTGTGGCAGGACATTTCCCGTCGCGCCGAGCCGATCAAGCAGATTCATGTGTCCGACCGTGGACGCTTCTCCACCGCGCGTCTGTCAGCCCTGGAAGAGGGTGTGCCGGCCCTCGGTTACGTGGTGGAAAACGCCTGGCTGGGCCAATGCCTGTGGCAAGGCCTGGATAAAGAGGTGGTCAGCTGGCGCTGCCCGGCGGAAGTCACGCGCATGGAGCCGCTGCCTGATGGCTACCGCCTGACCCTCAACGATGAAACCGTGCTCGAATGCGACCTCGCGGTATTGGCCGACGGCGGCCGCTCGGGCCTGCGCGAACAACTGGGCATCGGCGTCAAGACGCGCCCTTACAACCAGAGCGCGCTGATCGCCAACATCACCCCGAGCGAAGGCCATAATGGCGAAGCGTTCGAGCGCTTCACCGATGAAGGGCCGATGGCCTTGCTGCCGCTGCCCGACAACCGCTGCGCGCTGGTCTGGACCCGCATGGGCATGGACGCCGAGCGCCTGGCGGGCCTTGACGAGCGCAGTTTCCTGAGCGAATTGCAGGGCGTGTTCGGCTATCGCCTGGGCACCCTGAAGCAGGTAGGCGCGCGGCATCTGTATCCGCTGACCCTGGTGGAAGCGGAAGAACAGGTCCGCTCGCACCTGGTGGTCCTCGGCAATGCGGCGCACAGCCTGCACCCGATCGCCGGGCAGGGTTTCAACCTGTCCCTGCGCGACGCCAACGCCCTGGCCGAAGCCTTGCTGGCCGGCCCTGCCGTGCCGGGCGACCTGGCGACGCTGCAGCGCTACCGCGAGCGCCAGCGCCTGGACCAGCAACTGACGGTGGGTTTCTCCGACCAGGTCACGCGCCTGTTCGGCAGCGGCCAACCGTTGGTGGCGCTGGGGCGCAACATGGGCCTGCTCGGCCTCGACCTGCTGCCGCCGGCCAAGCGCTGGTTCGCCCGCCAGGCCATGGGCCTGGGTACGCGCCCCGATGCGTAAGTGGCTGATCCAGCGCCTGGGCAAGGCGCGGCTGCTGCGCTGGGTGATGACGCTCTATCCGCCGTACCTGGGCGCCGGGGTCAGCGTGCAGCAGATGAGCGCCGACTTTCGTCACGTCAAGGTGCGCATGGGCCTGGGCTGGTATAACCGCAACTATGTGGGCACCCAGTTCGGCGGCAGCCTGTATTCGATGGTCGACCCGTTCTACATGCTGATGCTGATGGAGAACCTGGGCCGTGATTACATTGTCTGGGACAAGGCCGCCAGCATCGACTTCATCTCGCCGGGCAAAGGCCCGGTGTATGCCGAGTTTTCCATCGACGACGCCCTGCTCGATGAGGTTCGTCGACAGACCGCCGATGGCGAGAAATATTTGCCTCGGCTCAAGGTCCAGATTCATGACGGCTCCGGCACTCTGGTGGCGCGGGTCGACAAAACCCTTTACGTGCGGCGCAAGCCGCCAGCGAGACAGGCTTGACTATGGACATGCGCGCAGATGTGCTGATTGTCGGGGCCGGAATGGTCGGAAGCGCCCTGGCGCTGGCGTTGCAGGGCAGTGGCCTGCAGGTATTGCTGCTTGACGGTAGCCCGCTGAGCGTCAAGCCGTTCGAACCGGCGGCGGCGTTTGAACCGCGGGTCAGTGCGCTGTCCGCCGCCAGCCAGCGCATTCTCGAACGCCTTGGCGTGTGGGACGGCATCGTCGAGCGCCGCGCCAGCCCCTATGGCCAGATGCAAGTGTGGGACGGCAGCGGCACCGGGCAGATCCACTTCTCGGCGGCCAGTGTGCATGCCGAGGTGCTGGGGCATATCGTCGAGAACCGCGTGATCCAGGATGCCTTGCTGGACCGCCTGCATGATTGTGACCTGGGGCTGCTGGCCAATGCGCGCCTGGAGCAGATGCGCCGTTCCGGCGATGAATGGCTGCTGACCCTGGCCGATGGGCGCAAGCTGCGCGCGCCGCTGGTGGTCGCCGCCGATGGCGCCAACTCCGCAGTGCGCCGCCTGACCGGCACCCCCACCCGTGAATGGGACTACCTGCACAACGCCATCGTGACCAGCGTACGCAGCAGCCAGCCGCACCAGCGCACCGCGTGGCAACGCTTCACCGACACGGGCCCGCTGGCATTCCTGCCGCTGGTGCGTGATGGTCAGGAGGACTGGTGCTCGATTGTCTGGTCGACCACGCCGGCGGAGTCCGAGCGTTTGATGGCCCTGGACGATGAGCGCTTCTGCGGTGAGCTGGAGCGCGCCTTTGAGGGGCGCCTGGGCACGGTGGTCAGCGCCGACCCGCGCGTCTGCGTGCCGTTGCGTCAGCGTCACGCCAAACGTTACGTGGCCGAAGGCCTGGCGTTGATTGGCGATGCGGCCCACGTCATCCATCCCTTGGCGGGGCAGGGCGTGAACCTGGGCTTTCTCGATGCCGCGGTGCTGGCCGAAGTGCTGCTGGCGGCCAGCGAACGTGGCGAGCGTCTGGCGGATGTGAAGGTGCTGAGCCGCTACGAGCGTCGGCGCATGCCGCATAACCTGGCGCTGATGGCGGCAATGGAAGGCTTCGAGCGCCTGTTTCAGGCCGATCAACTGCCGCTGCGCTGGTTGCGCAATGCCGGGTTGAAGATCGTCGACCAGATTCCCGAAGCCAAGGCACTGTTTGTACGCCAGGCCTTGGGCCTGACCGGCGACCTCCCGGACCTCGCCAAACTGTAAATTGAAATGCGGCCCCCTGTGGGAGGGGGCTTGCCCCCGATGGCGGCCTCTTGGCTTGCCAGTATCTTGGATCAGACCGAGTACATATCCATTATTTAGGTAACGGCCACTTAGGGTTCCGCCCTGACGGCGGGTCACTTTGGAAAAGCCCCAAAGTAACCAAAGGGCTC
>NZ_CVTU01000099.1:45501-68415 GCF_900004965.1 Pseudomonas sp. 44 R 15 | reverse complement strand
AGCCTGCGTTCGGCCAGCGTGGTTTAACGGGGCGCCTAGGATCAAAAGCAGATCAAGAGCGACTCGCTTCGCATCGTGGTTACGGTTGGGCGCTGCTGGGTTGTGTAGATACCTATGCCCCGATGAGGCCGCCAGCCCTCACACATACCTCAAACCGTGCAACATCTGGTAACGCCTCCATCAAGCGTTACCAAATGTGAGTCCTTATCATTTGCGCACTTTTTGCAAATGAGAGACCGCACCCATGTTGGCATCCAAGCGCCTCCTGACTGCCCTGGCACTCACCCTGATCGGCAGCGCCACCGCGCAGGCCGCCGACGAAGTGGTGGTCTACTCCTCGCGCATCGACGAACTGATCAAGCCGGTGTTCGACGCCTATACCCGCAAGACCGGCGTACAGGTGAAGTTCATCACCGACAAGGAAGCCCCGCTGATGCAGCGCATCAAGGCCGAGGGCGAAAATGCCACCGCTGACCTGCTGCTCACCGTCGACGCCGGCAACCTCTGGCAGGCCGAGCAGATGGGCATCCTGCAGCCGTTCACCTCCGAGGTGATCGACAAGAATATTCCGCTGCAATACCGCTCCTCGGCCCATGCGTGGACCGGGTTGAGCCTGCGCGCGCGCACCATCGCCTATTCCACCGACCGGGTAAAACCGGGCGACCTGACCACCTACGAAGCCCTGGCCGACAAACAGTGGGAAGGCCGCCTGTGCCTGCGCACGGCGAAAAAGGTCTATAACCAGTCCCTGACCGCCACGCTGATCGAGACCCACGGCGCGGCCAAGACCGAAGAAATCGTCAAAGGCTGGGTGAATAACCTGTCCACCGACGTGTTCTCCGACGATATCGCCGTGCTGGAGGCGATCAACGCCGGGCAATGCGACGTGGGTATCGTCAACACTTACTACTACGGTCGCCTGCACAAGCAGAAGCCGGACCTGGCGGTGAAGCTGTTCTGGCCGAACCAGGGCGACCGTGGCGTGCATGTGAACCTGTCGGGCATTGGCTTGACCAAACACGCGCCACACCCGGCGGCGGCCAAGGCCCTGGTGGAATGGATGACCACGCCCGAGGCGCAGAAGATCTTCGCCGACGTGAACCAGGAGTTCCCGGCCAACCCGGCGGTACCGCCGTCGGCCGAAGTGGCGACCTGGGGCAAATTCGTGGCCGATACCTTGCCGGTGGAAGTGGCGGGCAAGCGTCAGGCCGAGGCGATCCGCTTGATGGACCGCGCCGGTTGGAACTGAGTTTCTAAATCGTTAAAGCTTTTTGTAGGAGCGAGCTTGCTCGCGAAAAACTCACAGGCACCGCGTTCATTCAGGAAGCGCGCGTTATCGTTGACGTTTTTCGCGAGCAAGCTCGCTCCTACAGACGGCCACCTCCCGCACTGTTTTATGTCTGCTGTCAGACAGTCCATTCCCAGGGAATTTGCTTTTGGCCCACCCCGCCCAACGCCGCTGGTACCTGCCGGTCTTCACCGTCGCCGCCCTGGTGCTGCTGCCGCTGAGCGTGCTGTTGCTGTCCTGGCAAAGCATCGATCAACAAATCTGGTCCCACCTGTGGGACACGCAGATGCCTCGCTTACTGGGCAACACCTTGACCCTGGTACTCGGCGTCGGCGTTGGCGTGACCTTGCTGGGGGTGAGCCTGGCCTGGCTGACCAGCCTTTGCGAGTTCCCGGGGCGGCGCTGGCTGGATTGGGCGTTGATGCTGCCCTTTGCGATTCCGGCCTATGTGCTGGCCTTCGTGTTTGTAGGACTGCTGGACTTTGCAGGCCCGGTGCAGACCCTGCTGCGCGAAGGGTTCGGCGCGGGGCTGCGCCTGCCCCGCGTGCGTTCCACCAGCGGCGTGATCATCGTCTTGGTGCTGGTGTTCTACCCCTATGTCTATCTGCTGGCGCGTTCGGCATTCCTGGCCCAGGGCAAGGGCTTGATGGAAGCGGCACGGGTGCTGGGCCAGTCGCCGTGGCAGGCGTTCTGGCGCGTGGCGCTGCCCATGGCGCGGCCGGCGATTGGTGCCGGTGTCGCCTTGGCCCTGATGGAAACCCTGGCGGATTTTGGTGCGGTCTCGGTGTTCAATTTCGACACATTCACCACCGCCATCTATAAAACCTGGTACGGCTTTTTCAGCCTGTCCAGCGCCGCCCAACTGGCCAGCCTGTTGTTGCTGGTGGTGATGCTGGTGCTGTATGGCGAGCGGCGCGCGCGGGGAGCGAGCCGGCCCGGCAACGAGCGCCCGCGCAGCAAGGCGCTGTATCACCTGCGTGGGCTCAAGGCGGCCGCGGCCAGCGGTTGGTGTGGCCTGGTGTTCGCCTGCGCGTTTGTGATCCCGATGCTGCAACTGGTGGCCTGGTTCTGGCAGCGCGGCCGCTTCGACCTGGATGAGCGCTACACCGGCCTGATCGTGCATACGCTGTACCTGGGTGGGATAGCGGCGCTGGTGACTGTCAGCGTGGCGCTGATACTGGCGTTCGCCAACCGCCTGGCGCCGACGCGGGCGATCCGCTCCGGCATCAGCCTGGCGAATGTCGGTTATGCCTTGCCCGGGTCGGTGTTGGCGGTGTCGATCATGTTGGCCTTCAGCTATCTGGACCGCGAACTGGTGGTGCCGCTGTCGGGCTGGCTGGGCGGCGCGGGCAAGCCGTTGCTGCTGGGCAGCCTGTCGGCACTGGTGCTGGCGTATCTGGTGCGATTCCTGGCGGTCGCCTACGGGCCTCTGGAAAACAGCCTGGCGCGTATTCGCCCATCGTTGCCCGAGGCCGCACGCAGCCTGGGCGTGAGTGGGCCACAACTGTTTTGCAAGGTGTATCTGCCGCTCCTGCTGCCGGGCACCCTGAGCGCGGCGCTGCTGGTGTTTGTCGATGTGCTCAAGGAAATGCCCGCCACCTTGCTGATGCGCCCGTTTGGCTGGGACACCCTGGCGGTGCGCATCTTTGAAATGACCAGTGAAGGGGAATGGGCGCGGGCCTCGCTGCCGGCGCTGACCCTGGTGCTGGTCGGGTTGCTGCCGGTCATCGGGTTGATCCGACGCTCCGCACGACAAATCGGCTAGGTGCCAGTCCTACAGCTTGCGGCTACAATGCGCGGCATTCGGTGTGCTCCGTCTTTCGGATCGACCTGCTGTATGTGGCTGCGGGCCTTGTCGTTCAAGGTGTTCGGCGCAAGTGGCAGCTCTGCGCACCTTCGCCAAGCCCGGAAGGAGAAACCCATGGGACAGCGTACGCCTCTGTATGACCTGCATCTCGCCCTCGGCGCGAAAATGGTCGATTTTGGCGGTTGGGATATGCCTTTGCATTACGGCTCGCAAGTCGAGGAGCACCATCAGGTGCGGCGCGACTGCGGGGTGTTCGATGTATCTCATATGACCGTGATCGATGTCAGCGGCCCCCAGGCCAAGGAATGGCTCCAGCACCTGCTGGCCAATGATGTCGATCGATTGCACGGCTGCGGCCGCGCGTTGTACAGCGCCATGCTCAACGAGCAGGGCGGGGTGGTGGACGACATGATCGTCTACCGTACCGAAACCGGTTACCGACTGGTGGTCAACGCCGCCACCCGTGACCAGGACATGGCCTGGATGCAGGCGCAACTGGGCAGCTATCAGGTGCAGTTGCAGGAGCGCTCCGAGCTGGCCATGCTCGCCATTCAAGGGCCCCACGCGCGGCAGAAGATCGCCGAACTGGTGACCCAGTCCCGTGGCACCCTGATCCATCAGCTCAAACCTTTCGAAGGCCAGGCCGACGGCGACTGGTTTATCGCCCGCACCGGTTACACCGGCGAAGACGGCCTGGAAATTGTCCTGCCTGCCGACCAGGCGCCGGGGTTTTTCAACGACCTGGTGGGCGCCGGTATTTCCCCCATCGGCCTCGGCGCGCGCGATACCTTGCGCCTGGAGGCCGGCATGAACCTGTATGGTCAGGATATCCACCAGCAGGTGTCGCCCCTGGCCGCCAACATGGCCTGGAGCATCGCCTGGGAACCGGCAGGGCGCAATTTTATCGGCCGCGCCGCGCTGGAAGCGGAAAAAGCGGCCGGTGTGCAGTTCAAATTGGTCGGGCTGGTCCTGGAAGAACGTGGGGTTCTGCGTGCTCACCAGGTGGTTCGTATCGCCAATGTTGGCGAAGGGGAGATCACCAGTGGTAGTTTCTCTCCTACGCTTAGCAAATCCATTGCCCTGGCGCGTGTACCGACGGCGACTGCCGACCGGGCCGAAGTGGAAATCCGCGGTAAGTGGTACCCGGTTCGAGTGGTCAAGCCGACCTTCGTCCGCCATGGCAAAACCTTGATCTAACTATTTTCCGGCAGGCCATTGGCCGCTGACATTTCTTCTTGAGGACACAGACTATGAGCAATATCCCTGCCGACCTGCGTTTTGCCGAAAGTCATGAGTGGGCCCGTCTGGAAGCCGACGGCAGCGTGACCGTCGGGATCTCCGACCATGCTCAGGAAGCGTTGGGCGATGTGGTGTTTGTTGAGCTGGCCGAGGTGGGTGCCACATTTGAAGCCCAGGGCCAGGCGGGTGTGGTTGAGTCGGTGAAGGCGGCTTCGGACATCTATGCCCCGGTTGCAGGCGAGGTGATTGCGGTCAACGAAGAGTTGAGCGGCAGTCCTGAGCTGTTGAACTCCGACCCTTACGGCGCCTGGATCTTCAAGCTCAAGCCAAGCAACGCAGCTGATCTGGAGAAACTGCTGGACGCTGCCGGCTACAAAGCCGCTATCGGCGAGTAACACAGAGCCCAATGTGGGAGGGGGCTTGCCCTAATGCTGGTCAGTTAGCGCAGATCCCCTGTGGGAGGGGGCTTGCCCCCGATGGCGGAGTGTCAGTCTCCTCATCAGTGGCTGACCCACCTCAATCGGGGGCAAGCCCCCTCCCACATTAATTGATCAGCCTGCTTTCAATACCGTTTTGACCGCCGCAACAGCCCGCTCCACATCCGCCTCCGTCATCGCCGTGAACATCGGCAACGACACGATCAATCGCCCAACACGCTCCGCCACCGGGAACATCCCTTCCTTGAAGCCCTGTGCCCGATACAGGCTCAGCAGGTGGATGGGCGGGTAGTGATAGCCAATGCCGACGCCAAGGGCCTGCATCTGCTCCATAAACGTAGCGCGGGCGGGCAGACCATCCTGACGCTCCGGCAATACCAGTTGGAACAGGTGCCAGTTGCTGTTTTCGAAGTCCGCCGGCGGCAGTTGCGCGCCGTACTGTTGTTCAAAATCACTGCCGAAGCATTCGAAGTAGTGGCGTGCCAGGTTCTGGCGATGGGCGGTGATCTTCTCGATGTGGGCAAATTGCCCGAGGCCGATGGCGGCGGCGATATCAGTCATGTTGAACTTGCCGCCCAGCACGTCCACATCCAGGCCATCGAAACCGCTGCGGGTCACGCCTTGCAGGCGGTATTTCTCGGCCAGGCGGGCTTCTTCGGCGTTGTTCAGCACCAGGCAGCCGCCTTCGGATGAAGTGATGTTCTTGTTCGCCTGGAAGCTGAACGACACGAAGTCGCCGGTAGCGCCGATGCGTTCGCCGTCCCAACTGGACCCCAGCGCCTGGGCGGCATCCTCGACGATGCGCAGCTTGTACTTGTTGGCCAGCGCATAGAGCATCGGCATATCCAGGGGCAAACCGGCCAGGTAGACCGGGATGATTGCCTTGGTGCGTGGAGTGATCGCCGCTTCAACCTGAGCCAGATCGATGTTGCGGGTGACCGGGTCGATATCGGCAAAGACCGGGGTGGCGCCCACCTCAAGGATGACATTGGCCGTGGCGACCCAGGAGATCGGCGTCGTGATGACTTCATCCCCAGGCCCGATACCGGCGATGCGCAAGGCAATTTCCATGGTGCAGGTGCCGGAGTTGAAGGTGCGCACCGGGCGGCCGCCAAAGTATTCCGACAACTGCGCTTCGAATGCCTGCACCTTCGGCCCACTGGTGATCCAGCCGGAACGCAGGACATCGCCGACCGCCGAGATCGTGGCTTCGTCAATGGTAGGTTTGGAGAACGGCAGGAAAGGCTGTTGGCTCATGACGAAGAAGGCATCCGGTAGGCGATGAGTGATGGACGTGTGAGTCCTGCATGGTTGCACGGCTCGACTGAATATAGCCTGTCGCCCGTGAACGATTCGTCATGTTGCAGGCAAAAAAATGCCGCTTGAAAAAGCGGCATTCTTTACGCTGTAGTCGTTACTCGGTAACAGCGTTCTTCGCGAGGATGGCGTTGGCCAGTTCCATGTCCGTGGCCTGCAGGCCAGGGTTGTCGGCGCGCACTTTCTGCATGGCCGCCTCCAGATACGGGCCGCGGATGCCGCCGTCGCTGGCGACGAAGCTGCCGGCGTCGTCCTGGGCGGCGACGACCATTTTGTGGTCCTTGAAGGTCAGGTAGGTCGAGCCGGTGGTGGCGCCCGACGAGATGACATTACGCCAGAAGCTGTCGGCCATGGCTGAGCCGACAGGGAGGGAGAGCACAGCGAGGGTTGCGACAGCATATTTAAGACGCATGATGGGTGACTCCGGTGGGTTATCTGTACGTTTTGATTGTAGTTAACCTTATCCAGTTCCATCACTGACTAAACAGTTTCAACCTTTAAAACCACGCCATCCTGCCCAATTACGCGGACTTGAGCGCCTACAGGGGCATCGGTACCGGTGACCATCCATACGCCATCGCCGACCTTGACCTTGCCCCTGCCGTCCACTATCGCCTGATGCACCACGAACGTGCGCCCGACCAGCTCTGAGCCGCGCTCGTTCAAGCCGGGCTGGTCGCTGGCCTTGGCGCTGCTGCGTTGGCGTCGCCACCAGTACACGGCCGTCAATATCGACAACAGGGCGAACAGCAGCAGTTGCCACTCAAGTCCAAGGGGCGGGACGATAAACTTGATCACGCCCACGGCCGCTGCGGCGATACCCATCCACAACAGGTAGCCTCCGGCACCGAACACCTCAAGAATCAACAACACGGTGCCCAGCGCCAACCAGTCCCAGAACGAAAGATGCTGCAGGAAATCCCACATGGTGGCGACCTCAGCCTTTCTTGTTGTCGAAGGTGGCTTTGACGATCTCGCCGATACCGCCCACGGCACCAATCACCTGGCTGGCTTCCAGCGGCATCAGGATAACCTTGCTGTTGTTGGCCGATGCCAGCTTGCCCAGGGCATCGATGTATTTCTGCGCGACGAAGTAGTTCACCGCCTGCACGTTGCCGGAGGCGATCGCTTGCGATACCACCTGGGTCGCGCGGGCTTCAGCCTCGGCCTGACGTTCACGGGCTTCGGATTCGAGGAAGGCGGCCTGGCGGCTACCCTCTGCCTCGAGGATCTGCGCCTGTTTCTTGCCCTCGGCGGTAAGGATCGCCGAGGCTCGCAGGCCTTCGGCTTCAAGGATCTGCGCACGCTTGATCCGTTCGGCTTTCATTTGCCCGGACATGGCCGCCATGAGGTCGGCGGGCGGGCTGATGTCCTTGATTTCGATACGGGTGATCTTGATGCCCCACGGCGCCGTGGCTTCGTCGACGGTGCGCAGCAGCTTTTCGTTGATACCGTCGCGCTGGCTGAGCATGGCATCCAGCTCCATGGAACCGAGCACCGTACGGATATTGGTTTGCAGCAGGTTGCGAATGGCATGTTCGAGGTTGTTCACCTCATACGCGGCCTGGGCAGTGTTGACCACCTGGAAGAAGCACACGGCGTCAATCTGCACGGTGGCGTTGTCGGCGGTAATCACTTCCTGGGGCGGGATATCCAGCACGCTTTCCATCACGTTGATCTTGCGGCCGATGCGGTCCATGACCGGGATGATGATGTTCAGGCCGGGCTTGAGGGTGTTGGTATAGCGGCCGAAACGTTCGACGGTCCACTGGTAGCCCTGGGGCACCACCTTGAAACCCATGAACAGGATGGCAATGGCCAATCCCACGAAAAGAAGCAGTACGGTTCCGATCTGCATTGCGATTCCCTATCTGATGATGTCAGTGACACGACGTTCGGTCGATTGTAACGGTGTCGTCACGGATAAGGACGGTTTCATTGCCCAATGCACAAAGGATTTGTTTCTGAATCCCCAGGGGTAACCCTGAGGACTTCCGCCAGCGTCGTCAGCCCCGCCTTCACCTTTTGCATGCCGGCCATCCGCAGGCTGTGCATGCCTTGCCCGAGTGCGGCATGGCGCAAGGCCTGAACGTCAGCGCCGGGGGTGATCAGCGCCTTGAGGGTTTCATCCAGGACCATGATCTCGTAAAGCCCGGCCCTGCCCCGATAGCCACTGTCGCGGCACTCTCCACACCCGACCGCTGCGTAGACGTCGGCCACGCCGCGTTTGCAATGGGGGCACAGCACGCGCACCAGGCGCTGTGCCATGACGCCTATCAGCGTCGCCTTGATCAAATAATGAGCGATGCCCAACTCCTGCAAGCGGCTGATGGCGCTCGGCGCATCGTTGGTGTGCAGCGTTGACAGCACCAGGTGCCCGGTCAGCGCGGCCTGGATCGCCATCTCGGCGGTCTCCTGGTCGCGAATCTCGCCGATCATGATGATGTCCGGGTCCTGGCGCAGCAACGCGCGGATACCGCTGGCGAAGGTCAGGTCGATGTTGTGCTGCACCTGCATCTGGTTGAATGCCGGCTCGACCATTTCGATGGGGTCCTCCACCGTGCACAGGTTGACCTCCCGGGTCGCCAGTTGCCTGAGGGTGCTGTAGAGCGTGCTGGTCTTGCCCGAGCCGGTGGGGCCGGTGACCAGAATGATGCCGTTGGCCTGTCGGGTCATGATCTGCCAGCGCTGCTGATCGTCGGCGGACAGCCCCAATTGATCGAAATCCTTGAGCAGCACCTGGGGATCAAAAATGCGCATGACCAGCTTTTCGCCGAAGGCGATGGGCAAGGTCGACAGGCGCAGTTCCACTTCAACGCCCGCCGTTTTCATGTTGATGCGCCCATCCTGGGGCTTGCGCTTCTCCGCCACATTCATACGCCCAAGGCTTTTCAGTCGGCTGACGACAGCGGTGGTGACCTGGGGCGGAAATTGGTAGACGTCATGCAACAGCCCGTCAATGCGAAAGCGCACACGCCCCTGTTCGCGGCAGGGCTCGATATGGATATCGCTGGCCCGTTGATCAAAGGCGTACTGCAACAGCCAGTCGACGATATTGACGATATGCGCGTCATCGGCATGCGGTTCGCTATCGCCGGCGCCCAGGCTGAGCCGTTCGACAGTACCGGGGGGCGCCATTTGCTGGTCGGCGCCGCTGACCGATTTGGCCAGACGGTAAAATTCATTGATACAGCGCTGGAGGGTTTGGGGGTTGGCCACCACGCGCTTGATCGAGCGTTTGAGTACCTGGGACAGCCCGGCCTCCCAACCGCTGACATGGGGCTGAGCGCTGGCAACCGTCACGCTGCGCGCATCCACGGCCACTGCAAGGATGGCGTGACGCTGGGCGAAGGCGTGGGACATCAGCGGCACCACCGTCGCCACGTCGATCTTCAGCGGGTCGATGCGCAGATAAGGCTGATCGACGTGCCGGGCCAGCCACTGCGTCAGTGTTTCCAGGCACGTTCCTTGTGCGGCGATCAATTCCAGGGGGTGCCGGGCGCTGGCGGGAGCGGACGATAATTGCCGCGCCGTCTCTGGCGTAATCAGTTGCTGCTCGATCAATGCAGGCAGCAACTGTTGCAGTTCCAGAGGGCGATCTTGCAGGACGGGAGACATGGAGGTTCCTGGCGTCGGGGTGTAATCCCAGGCTAGCCAGCTTCTGAACATTCTCCCTGGGCGTGTATTGCAGGCTTTTGCCGAGAGGCTGCCACCACGGCATGAGGCCGCGCGCTACCTGCCGGCCACAGCTCTACGGAACACACGCTGATCAGGTTTCGAAACTTTTCACCGATCACCTGGGCCCGATGCCAGCTCAGGCCTTCCATCACGATGTCGATATGCAGCAGGTCGTCTTGCCTGTTCACGATCACCTGGCTGGGCGTGAGAAATTGCAGCGCGAAGTAATTGAGTACCCGGCACAGCACGTCCGGTTCCGCCTCTGCGGCAATCCGATAATGGGCCTCGCACTGAAGGCTATCGACAGCCCACGCATCGGCGCGGGTGACAGGGTGGACGGTTTCGACGGCGTGCATGCTGACTCTCCAGATTCGACTGGAGAAATTTTTACATTCGCCTTGGGAGATTTCTTATCTAAGATGCGCATGAATCGCACAAAATTGAATCAGATAATTCAAGATAAGCGCCATAGAAGGTATTTTTATGCACAGCGAGTTGGACGTGTATGACCGCCGTATCCTGGCCCTGCTGCAAGAGGACGCCTCGCTCTCCAGCGCGCAGATTGCCGAACAGGTCGGCCTGTCCCAGTCGCCCTGCTGGCGGCGCATCCAGCGGTTGAAGGAAGAGGGCGTGATTCGCGGCCAGGTGACGCTGCTGGACCGCAAGAAAATCGGCCTCAACACGCAGATCTTCGCCGAGGTCAAACTCAACGCCCACGGTCGATCCAACTTCACCGAGTTCACCGAGGCGATTCGTGGCTTTCCGGAAGTGCTGGAGTGTTACGTGCTGATGGGGGCGGTGGATTTTTTATTGCGCATTGTTGCGTCGGACATCGAGGCGTACGAGCGGTTTTTCTTTGACAAGTTGTCGATGGTGCCGGGGATTCAGGAGGTCAATTCGATTGTGGCTTTGTCGGAGATCAAGTCCACCACCAGCCTGCCAGTATTGCGCTGACAGAGGCGGCCTCATCGGGGCAAGCCCCCTCCCACAGGGGAACGCAATCCAATGTGGGAGGGGGCTTGCCCCCGATGGCGATATTACAAACGCAGCAAGGTCTTCCAGGCCCGGTTCTGATACACCGCAATCGCCTGGTGCATCCGCGCATCCAGTGACTCATCGGTAATCGGCTGGTTGGCCAGGTGCGCCAGCTTGTTCAGCTCGCCGTACAAGCGGTCCAGTTCCGGGATGTCCACCACGTGGCGCGCATGGTGCAGCCAGGCCTGGATGCGTTCGATGCGCGGCAATTGCTCGGCCAGGTCTTCGGGCTGCTGCTGGTAACGCGGCAGTTGCAGGGCAACGGCGTCATCGGCCAACAGGCGCGGTAGCCAGTTGGTGATCTGCGCGGCGCCCTGACGGTTGCCACGCACGTTGCGCGCTTCGGTCCAGGTGCGGGCCAGCAGCCAGCGCGAGGTGTTCAGGGAGAACAGGCCCCAGCGCACATCCTGCAATTCTTCAACGAACTGCTCCGGTGCGGCTTTGCGAATGTCTTCATCGTCGTCACCGGCCTGGACCAGCGGGCGCCAGTCTTCCAGCAACGCATCGAGGGCACTGCGCAGCTCACTGGTGGATTGACGCGGCGCGGCCTGGCCGAGGCTGCCGATCAGGGCGCGCAATTCGCCGAGGTTCTCGACCCAATCCTGCAGCAGACGCCAGTGGCCATTGAAGCGATATTGCTCGGCCAGGCGCTGGCTGCTGCCCAGCAGGTGCCACATGATTGCGGCGAAGGCATCGTCCAACGGCATTTCGGCGTGAATCTGCGGTGCCGGCAGGCTCAGGGAATAGCTGCTGGCGTCGTACAGGCGATAGCCACGTTCGGCCTTGCTGATGTCACACGGCATCAGCGCCAGGGTCGCCGCCAGTTCGGCGGCCAGCTCCAGCAACGCTGCCGGCTCGCCTTCGCGCAGTTCCAGTTCCAGCTCGCAGATTTCTTCCTTCTGCTTGCCGACGACCACATGGCCCAGGTCCAGGGCGGCTTCGATCACCACCTTGGCCTTGCCGCGACCCCAGGCGATTTCGGCGCGTTCACGCACGAAGTCGGTGGTAAAGATCGGCTTGAGGGTCTTTTTGTCCAGCTCGGCCAGTTGCTCGGGCCAGCACTCGCCGTCGAGCTTCTTCACGTCGAGCTTGGCTTTGGGCAGGTCCCAGTTGTATTCGTTACGCTCCGACAAGCCGGCAACACTTTGGCCGCGGGTCTTGAGGGTCTGGATGATGTCGTCACCGTCCTTGCGCAGGCGCAGGGCCACCTTGGCCTGGGCCAGGTCGCGTTCGGGGGTGTCGAAGTACTGATTCATCAACTCACGGCGTTCCCAGCCACTTTTGTTGCGTTTTTTCAGTAGCGGGTGCTCACGCAGCGCGGCGAGTGTCTCGCGGCTGACGCGGAGCTTGATTTCGGTTTCTTTCTGCATGGCCGGAAAATCCAGGATCGGGAGCGCAGCCGGGGAAAAGTGTGGCTGCCAAGGTCGTGCAGTGTACAGGAGTGAGCCCGGCAACGTGCCGCAACGGTTTATTGTGTCGTGCAGATGGCTCTATAGTGGGGCTCATCCGGGAAGTTGGAGACCGCGCATGCCGTTACCGTCCATGAAAGAGCAGTTTGCCGCGTTGATTGCCGCGCCGTCGGTCAGTTGCACTCAAGCGTCGCTGGATCAGACCAACCGCCCGGTGATCGATCTGCTCGCCACCTGGCTGGGCGACCTGGGCTTTGCCATCGACATCCAGCACGTCAGCCCCGGCAAATTCAACCTGCTGGCCAGCTTTGGCAGCGGCCCCGGCGGCCTGGTGCTGGCCGGTCACAGCGACACGGTGCCCTACGACGCGGCATTGTGGAAAACCGATCCGCTCAAGCTGACGGAAGTCGACGGCCGCTGGGTAGGACTGGGCAGTTGCGACATGAAGGGCTTCTTTGCCCTGGTCATCGAAGCCGTGTTGCCGCTGCTCGATCAACCGTTCAAGCAACCGCTGCTGATCCTCGCCACGTGCGATGAGGAAAGCTCCATGTCCGGCGCTCGGGCATTGGCCGAAGCCGGACGCCCGCTGTGCCGCGCAGCGGTGATCGGCGAGCCGACCGGGCTCAAGCCGGTCCGCCTGCACAAAGGCGTGATGATGGAGCGCATCGACATTCTTGGCCAAAGCGGCCATTCATCGGACCCGAGCCTGGGCCACAGCGCCCTGGAAGCCATGCACGACGCCATCGGCGAACTGCGCGGCCTGCGCCTGGCCTGGCAACGCGAATACCGCAACCCGCAGTTCAGCGTGCCGCAGCCGACCATGAACTTTGGCTGTATCCATGGCGGCGACAACCCCAACCGCATCTGCGGCCAATGCTCCTTGGAATTCGACCTGCGGCCGTTGCCGGGCATGGACCCGCAGGTTCTGCGCGCCGCCATCCGGCAGAAGCTGCAACCCCTGGCCGAGCGTCATCAGGTCAAGATCGACTACGCGCCGCTGTTCCCCGAAGTGCCGCCGTTCGAACAGCCGGAAGACGCCGAACTGGTGCGGGTCGCAGAGCGTTTGACCGGTCATCGCGCCGAAGCGGTGGCGTTCGGCACCGAAGCGCCTTATCTTCAGCGCCTTGGTTGCGAAACCCTGGTGCTTGGCCCTGGCGATATCGCCTGTGCGCACCAGCCGGGCGAATACCTCGAAATGTCACGCTTGACGCCTACAGTGCGTCTATTGCGGGAACTGATCGAACATTACTGCCTGAAACCCGCATAAATTAACCCCTGCCTGTTCGTACATAGAAGGAGAGTGAGCGTGTCGCCAAGCCTGTTCCGACGATAACCATCAGCCCGCTGTGCGCTTTCACGATTGATCCCTTTTTGGCTGCTTTTTATTACAGGCCCAGGTGTTATGCCCGACTACGTTAATTGGCTTCGTCACGCTTCGCCCTACATCAACGCTCACCGCGACTGCACCTTTGTGGTCATGCTGCCCGGCGATGGTGTGGAACACCCGAATTTCGGCAATATCGTCCACGACCTGGTGCTGTTGCACAGCCTGGGTGTGCGACTGGTACTGGTCCACGGCTCGCGTCCGCAAATCGAAGCCCGCCTTGAAGCGCGCGGCCTGGTTCCGGCTTATCACGACGGCTTGCGCATTACCGATGCGGCAACCCTGGAGTGCGTAATCGACGCGGTGGGGCACCTGCGTATCGCCATCGAAGCGCGTCTGTCCATGGACATGGCCTCATCGCCCATGCAGGGCTCGCGCCTGCGGGTGGCCAGCGGCAATCTGGTGACGGCGCGGCCAATCGGTGTGCTCGAAGGCGTGGACTATCACCACACCGGCGAAGTGCGCCGGGTCGACCGCAAAGGCATCGGCCGCCTGCTGGACGAGCGCTCCATCGTGCTGCTGTCGCCGTTGGGTTATTCGCCCACCGGTGAAATCTTCAACCTGGCCTGCGAAGACGTCGCCACCCGCGCCGCCATCGACCTGGGTGCCGACAAATTGCTGCTGTTCGGCGCCGATCTCGGTCTTATCGATGAAAACGGCCGCCTGGTGCGCGAGCTGCGGCCGCAGCAAGTGCCGGCCCACCTGCAACGTCTGGGCAGCAACTACCAGGCCGAGCTGCTCGATGCCGCCGCCGAGGCCTGCCGTGGCGGAGTAGGGCGCAGCCATATTGTCAGCTATGTCGAAGACGGCGCCCTGCTCACCGAACTGTTCACCCGCGATGGCGGCGGTACGCTGGTCGCCCAGGAGCAATTCGAACTGGTGCGCGAAGCGGCGATCGAGGACGTCGGCGGTTTGCTCGACCTGATCAGCCCGCTGGAAGAGCAGGGCATCCTGGTGCGTCGCTCGCGCGAAGTGCTGGAGCGCGAGATCGAGCAGTTCAGCGTGGTCGAGCGCGAAGGGATGATAATCGCTTGCGCGGCGTTGTATCAGATCGCGGATTCGGATGCGGGTGAATTGGCGTGCCTGGCGGTGAATCCGGAATACCGCCATGGCGCGCGCGGCGATGTGTTGCTTGAGCGCATCCAGACCCGTGCCCGGGCCCAGGGCCTGAAGACCTTGTTCGTCCTCACCACCCGCACCGCCCACTGGTTCCGTGAACGCGGCTTTGTGCCGAGCAGCGTAGACCGCCTGCCGTCGGCGCGGGCATCGCTGTACAACTATCAGCGCAACTCGAAGATCTTCGAGAAGGCTTTGTAAACCCGGCCTGGCAACCAATACCTATCCAAATGTGGGAGGGGCGTGCCCCCTCCCACATTGGACCGCGTTTATCCCAACGCTTGATGCCCCTTCAGAAGCGTTGATATGTGCCGATAGCGTGTTCGTAGAGGCCGTCAGCCGTTGACATCAAAAGAAACTAATACCGATACAAAAACTGTAACAAATTGACGGAATGATGTGCCTTTGGCCATGATGGCGTCGCCTTTTTGATCATCAGTGACGTATGCAATGGAACGTCAACACTAATCGATCTAAAAAAGCAGTAAAAAATACCCTTTAGGAATTAGCTTGTGGACGGGGTCGTCTATCCTGACCAGCCTGTTTCACGAATTCGCTTATTCCTGGATCGTATGAAAAAGAATGAAATAATTCTTTTTGGGTGTATGAAAAACTCATTACCCTGCAGGGACCAAATCAACTGCTATTAGACGAAGGTAGTAGACACACAAGGTTACGATTGACTTGGTGGTCACTATCCGGCGCTAATCGCGCATCTGTTGGATCAAGGGCGTCAGACCCGAGACCAAAGAAATACAAAAATTAGAAATGAGAGGAGCGGTACATGAAGAAGTCCACCTTGGCTGTGGCTGTAGCGTTGGGCGCAATCGCCCAGCAAGCAGGCGCTGCCGGTTTCATCGAAGACAGCAAGGCCACACTGGGTCTGCGTAACTTCTATATCAACACCGATAACCGCGAAGGCACGGCTAACCCGAGCAAGAACGAAGAATGGGGCCAAGGCTTCGATCTGCGTTTCATCTCCGGTTATACCCAAGGCACCGTTGGCTTCGGTCTTGACGCTATTGGCCTGTTGGGTGTTCGCCTGGATTCCGGCGGCGGCACCAACGGCGCGACTGCCACGTCCTACGGCGGCACCATCTTCCCGAGCAAGTCCAATGGCGAAGCCGTTGATAACTACTCGAGCCTGGGCCTGACTGCCAAAGCCAAGATTTCCCAGACTGAATTGAAGCTGGGTACCTTGCAGCCCAAGCTGCCGGTTATCGTGACCAACGATGGTCGTCTGCTGCCGCAGACCTTCCAGGGTGGCCAGATCACCTCCAGCGACATCAAGGACCTGACCCTGGTCGCCGGCCAGATCGAAAAAGCCAAGGGCCGTAACTCCAGCAACAACGAAAGCCTGTCCATCTCCGGCGCCAACAGCCGTGGCGTGAACTGGCGTTCGAGCAACAAGTTCTACTACGCCGGTGGCGACTACAAGATCACCAAGGATCTGACCGCCCAGTACTACTACGGCAACCTGGAAGATTTCTACAAGCAGCACTTCCTGGGCCTGACGCACAACTGGGCCATCGGTCCGGGCGTGTTGAAGTCTGACCTGCGTTACTTCAACAGCTCCGACGACGGTAACAACGGCAACCAGTCCGCCTACTTCTCCACAGGCAACTACGGTGGCGTCAACTCCGGTCGCGGCAAAGTCGACAACAACCTGTACAGCGGCCTGTTCCTGTACTCCGTTGCCGGTCACACCTTCGGTGGTGGTTACCAGGTCAGCAACGGCAGCAGCGACTTCCCTTGGCTGAACCAGGGTGACGGCTCGTCGGCCTACATCACGACCGACATGCAAATCCAGAAGTTCGCCCGTGCCGGCGAGCGTACCTGGCAAGCTCGCTACTCCTATGACTTCGCCAAAGTCGGCGTACCTGGCCTGACCGCCGGTGTGGTTTACCTCAAAGGCGACCATATCGACACCGTTGCCAGCAACCGTACCGAGTTCACCGGCCAGTCCGAGTGGGAACGTGACATCACTGTTGCCTACGTCGTACCGGAAGGTCCGCTGAAAAACGTCGGCGTGGCATGGAAGAATGCTATGTGGCGCAGCGATATCGCCAACGCGCGTAACCAGGACGAAAACCGCTTGATCGTCAGCTACTCGATCCCGCTGTTGTAAGACTGTAAAACCTTGCCCGGCGCAATGCCGGGCAAGGTGTCTTGCTTTTCAAGTCGGGCTCAACCCCCGCAAGCCCTTCCTGAACCCTCTTTGTACAGCGTCTCAAGGCCTTCTCGAACCTTGAAGAAGATGGTGCTCTTCAGTGCTGATCACGTCCAATGAACAGATCTTTAATATTCCTTTATCGTCTAGATAAATCGATATTTATTCTTTTTAAAATTTCCCCTATGCATGCACAGTGGGCTCCATAAGCACTCATCAGGAGCCACACCATGAGCCTAAGACTGGGCGATATCGCCCCCGACTTCGAACAGGATTCCAGCGCCGGCAAGATTCGTTTCCACGAATGGCTGGGCGATAGCTGGGGTGTGCTGTTTTCCCACCCGGCGGACTTTACGCCGGTGTGCACCACCGAGTTGGGCTTCACCGCCAAGCTCAAGGATGAGTTCGCCCAGCGCGGCGTCAAGGCCATCGCGCTGTCGGTCGACCCGGTGGACTCGCACCACAAGTGGATCGAAGACATCAACGAAACCCAGGACACCGTCGTCAATTTTCCGATCCTGGCCGATGCCGACCGCAAGGTTTCCGATCTCTACGACCTGATCCACCCCAACGCCAGCGACACCCTCACCGTGCGCTCCCTGTTCGTGATTGACCCGAACAAGAAGATCCGCCTGACCATCACCTACCCGGCCAGCACCGGCCGTAATTTCCACGAAATCCTGCGGGTGATCGACTCGCTGCAGTTGACCGACAACCATAAGGTCGCCACACCGGCCAACTGGCAGGACGGCGATGACGTGGTGATCGTGCCATCGCTCAAGGACGAGGAAGAGATCAAGCAACGCTTTCCCAAGGGCTACCGTGCAGTGAAGCCATACCTGCGCCTCACCCCTCAGCCCAACCGTTAACACAGCTCAAACCTGGAAACAGGACCAGTGTGGGAGGGGGCTTGCCCCCGATAGCGGTGGATCAGGTGAAAATTTGGTAACTGACACACCGTAATCGGGGGCAAGCCCCCTCTCACATGTTGAGCGCATTTCAAGCAGGGGTTTTCAGGCCATTTCGATGGCCTTTTTTTTCGCGTGGCGATCTGTTTTCCGCATATGTTTTTATGGAATAAACAAATGAATAAATAAGATTTAAAGATATATTAATCTGCTGCTAAGGTCTGTTCCACCTTGGCGTCATCGCTGCACAGCGAACCGCCGACACTTGCGTAAGGAATTCCCTACATGCTGGTCGTAACACTTGGAGGCAGTCCCAGTCAGCGTTCCCGCTCCGGGGTTTTGCTGGAGAAAACCCGTCAATGGCTGCAGGACCAGGGCGTGGAAGTGGTGAGTTACCAGATCCGTGACTTCCCGGCCGAAGACCTGCTGCATGCGCGGTTCGACAGCCCCAAGGTCATCGACCTGTTGCAGCAGGTGGCGAATGCCGATGGCCTGGTGATCGCCACGCCGGTGTACAAGGCCTCGTTCTCCGGTGCGCTGAAGACGGTACTCGACTTGCTGCCCGAGCGGGCCCTGGCCCACAAGGTGGTGTTGCCGATGGCCACCGGCGGCAGCATCGCGCACATGCTGGCGGTGGATTACGCCCTCAAGCCGGTGTTGTCGGCGCTGAAGGCGCAGGAATTGCTCCACGGGATTTTTGCCGAAGACAGCCAGATCGCCTACGGCGAAGGCAGTGCCCAGGCGCAGTTGGTGCCGGTGCTTGAACAGCGTCTGCAGGAAGCCCTGGAGCAGTTTTACAGCGCCATGGCCCGCCGCCCGAAGCCGCTGGACCCGCATGTACTGAATGAACGCTTGTTGAGTGCTCGCTGGAGCATTTGAGCCTTACCCCGACATCTGGAAACACTCACCTTACTCAGCCGCCAACGGCCAAGCAGGTGCAGCCACTACCCCATTCGCATATTTGGAGAGAGCGCCATGCGCACTGTCATTTTGCGTCGCGGTCTGGTCGCACTGTTTGCTGCGGCTGTGTCCTTCGGCGCCATCGTTCAAGCCCACGCCGCAGACACCCTGCGGATCGGTTATCAGAAGTACGGCACGCTGGTGCTGCTCAAGGCCAAGGGCTCGCTGGAAAAGCGCCTGGCTGCGCAGGGCGTGCAGGTGCAATGGACCGAGTTCCCCGGTGGCCCGCAACTGCTTGAGGGCCTGAATGTCGGCTCCATCGACTTTGGCGTCACCGGCGAAACCCCACCGGTGTTCGCCCAGGCCGCCGGTGCGGATCTGCTTTACGTGGCCTATGAGCCACCGGCGCCGACCAGTGAAGCGATCCTGGTGCCCAAAGACTCTACGATCAAGTCGGTGGCTGAGCTCAAGGGTAAAACCGTCGTCCTGAACAAAGGCTCCAACGTGCATTACCTGCTGGTGCGTGCCCTGCAAGACGCCGGCCTCAACTACACCGACGTGAAAACCGTGTTCCTGCCGCCCGCCGATGCCCGCGCCGCGTTCGAGCGCGGCAGCGTGGACGCCTGGGTGATCTGGGACCCGTACCAGGCCGCCGCCGAGAAACAGCTGCAAGCGCGCACCCTGCGCGACGGCACCGGTATTGCCGACAACCACCAGTTCTACCTGGCCACCAAGCCTTACGCCGAACAGCATCCCGAGGTGATCAAGGCGCTGGTGGAAGAAGTGCGCGCCGTGGGCGAATGGTCCAAGGCTAACCCGCAGCAAGTGACTGACCAGGTCGCGCCGCTGCTCGGCCTGCCGGCTGATATCACCCTGACCTCGGTGAAACGCCAGGGCTACGGCGCACTGTTCCTGACGCCGGAAGTGGTCGCGGCCCAGCAGAAAATCGCCGACACCTTCTACCAGCTCAAATTGATTCCCAAGCCCTTGAGCATCAAGGACGTGATCTGGACCCCACCCGCCGCTGTTGCCAAAGCGCCGTAATCCGACTTCTTCAGGAGACAACTCCATGAGCCTCAATATTTTCTGGTTCCTGCCTACCCACGGCGACGGTCATTACCTCGGCACCGCCGAAGGCGCTCGCGCCGTCGATCACGGTTACCTGCAACAAGTGGCACAGGCCGCCGACCGCCTGGGCTTCGGCGGGGTGTTGATCCCGACCGGGCGCTCCTGCGAAGACTCCTGGCTGGTGGCGGCCTCGCTGATCCCCGTGACCCAGCGTCTGAAATTTCTTGTCGCGCTGCGCCCCGGGATCATTTCCCCGACGGTAGCCGCACGTCAGGCCGCGACCCTGGATCGCCTCTCCGGCGGCCGCGCACTGTTCAACCTGGTCACCGGCGGTGACCCGGAGGAACTGGCCGGCGACGGCTTGTTCCTCAGTCACGAAGAGCGCTACCAGGCCTCTGTGGAATTCACCCGCATCTGGCGCCGCGTGCTTGAAGGCGAAACCGTGGATTACGACGGCGAGCACATCAGCGTCAAGGGCGCCAAATTGCTCTACCCGCCGGTCCAGCAGCCACGCCCGCCGCTGTATTTTGGCGGGTCGTCCGAGGCGGCCCAGGACCTGGCGGCCGAACAAGTTGAAATGGTGCTGACCTGGGGCGAACCACCGGCAGCGGTGGCGGAAAAGATCGCGCAGGTGCGGGCCAAGGCCGACAAGCTCGGGCGCACCCTGCGCTTCGGCATTCGCTTGCATGTGATCGTGCGTGAAACCAACGAGGAGGCCTGGAAAGCCGCCGATAAACTGATCTCCCACTTGGACGACGACACCATCGCCCGCGCCCAGGCGTCCCTGGCGCGCTTCGACTCGGTGGGCCAGCAGCGCATGGCGGCCTTGCATGGCGGCAGCCGCGACAACCTGGAAGTCAGCCCCAACCTGTGGGCCGGGGTCGGCCTGGTGCGTGGCGGCGCGGGCACGGCGCTGGTGGGCGATGGCCCAACGGTTGCGGCACGGGTCAAGGAATACGCGGACCTGGGCATCGACACCTTTATCTTCTCCGGTTATCCGCACCTGGAAGAGTCGTATCGGGTCGCCGAGTTGCTGTTCCCGCACCTGGATATCGAACGTCCCGAACTGCCGAAAGGCGCCGGCTATGTCAGCCCGTTCGGCGAGATGGTGGCCAACGACATCCTTCCCAAAGCTGCATCACAGAGCTGAGGGGCGCCATGAACCTTGAGAAACTCAGCCATCGCGTGGCGCCCTGGGTGCTGCCGATTCTATTGCTGGCGGTGTGGCAGTTGTCGGTGACGGCAGGGTGGTTGTCCACGCGTATTCTGCCGGCGCCCAGTGCGGTCATCGAGGCTGGCGTCAACCTGGTCCGCAGCGGCGAAATCTGGACGCACCTGGCTATCAGCGGCTGGCGCGCGGGCCTGGGCTTTGTGATCGGTGGCAGCATCGGCCTGGCCCTGGGCTTTATCACCGGCCTGTCGAAGTGGGGCGAACGGTTGCTCGACAGCTCGGTGCAGATGATCCGCAACGTGCCGCACCTGGCGCTGATTCCATTGGTGATCCTGTGGTTCGGGATTGACGAGACCGCGAAGATTTTCCTGGTAGCGCTGGGCACGTTGTTTCCGATCTACCTGAACACCTACCACGGCATCCGCAACGTCGACCCGGCGCTGGTGGAAATGTCGCGCAGCTACGGTTTGTCCGGCTTCAGCCTGTTCTGGCAAGTGATCCTGCCGGGCGCGTTGCCGTCGATCCTGGTGGGCGTGCGCTTTGCCCTGGGCTTCATGTGGTTGACGTTGATCGTGGCGGAAACCATCTCGGCCAGTTCCGGCATCGGTTACCTGGCGATGAATGCCCGCGAATTCCTGCAAACCGACGTGGTGGTGCTGGCGATCGTGATGTACGCGATCCTCGGCAAGCTGGCCGACCTGGCGGCGCGTGGCCTGGAACGGGTATGGCTGCGCTGGCACCCGGCGTATCAAGTGAACAAGGGAGGTGCGGCATGACGGCTCAACAACCCCCGCGCCTGCTCAAGGGTATCCCCCTGGCGGTGCGCAAGTTGCGCAAGTCCTTTGGCGCTCGCGAAGTGCTCAAGGACATCGATCTGCATATTCCTGCCGGCCAGTTCGTGGCCGTGGTCGGCCGCAGCGGTTGCGGCAAGAGTACCTTGCTGCGTCTGCTGGCGGGCCTGGACAACGCCAGTGGCGGCGAACTGCTGGCGGGCTCCGCGCCGCTGCACGAGGCGATCGAAGACACGCGGCTGATGTTCCAGGAAGCGCGCCTGCTGCCGTGGAAAAAGATCATCGACAACGTCGGCCTGGGCCTCAAGGGCAATTGGCGTCCCAGGGCGTTGCAAGCGTTGGAGGCGGTGGGCCTGGCCGAGCGTGCCGATGAGTGGCCGGCGGCCTTGTCCGGTGGCCAGAAGCAGCGCGTCGCCCTGGCGCGCGCCTTGATTCACCAGCCGCGCCTGTTGCTGCTCGACGAACCGCTGGGGGCGCTGGATGCCCTGACCCGGATCGAGATGCAGCAACTGATCGAAAACCTCTGGCAAAAACACGGCTTTACCGTGCTGCTGGTCACCCATGATGTCAGCGAAGCCGTGGCGATTGCCGACCGGGTGATCCTGATCGAAGACGGCGAAATCGGCCTCGACCTGAGCATCGACCTGCCACGCCCACGCGCCCGTGGCTCACATCGCCTGGCCGCGCTGGAGGCCGAAGTACTCAACCGCGTGCTGTCGCTGCCCGGCTCACCGCCGGAACCCGAACCTGTTTCACCGCTGCCGACGCAATTGCGTTGGGCTCAATAACCTGTACAGGAAAACCATCATGACTATTAAAGCCATCAACGTGCGTAACCAATTCAAAGGCACCATCAAGGAAATCGTGGTGGGCGACGTGTTGTCGGAGATCGACGTGCAGACGGCCTCGGGCATTGTCACGTCTGTAATCACCACGCGCTCGGTGAAAGAGCTGGAGCTGGTGATTGGCAGCGAGGTGATTGCCTTTGTGAAATCGACTGAGGTGTCGATTGCCAAGCTGTGACTGCTTCAGACCGCTATCGGGGGCAAGTCGAATCGTCGCACCGCCCCTCCCACACTTTGAATGTATTCACAGATCTAAATGTGGGAGGGGGCTTGCCCCCGATGGCGGCCTCAGGGCCGACCAGGATGTTGGATCAGACCGAGTACATATCCGTTTCTGCGGTAACGGCTGCT
>NZ_CVTU01000099.1:0-45451 GCF_900004965.1 Pseudomonas sp. 44 R 15 | reverse complement strand
TCCATGGCCCAGTGCGGCTAACCCGGCGTCCTGCCGGGTTACCCACGGATTCAAGCCTGCGTTCGGCCAGCGTGGTTTAACGGGGCGCCTAAGACCAAGATCAAAAGCCAGATCAAGAGCGACTCGCTTCGCATCGTGGTTACGGTTGGGTGCTACGCAGGTGTGTAGATACCTATGCCCCCGATGACGCCGGCCCAGCCAACACAAGACTCAGCGCTTGGGCAGGTAAGCCGGCAAATAAAGCCCCACATACGCATCAAACACCCGCATGCCTTCCTGCGCCATGCGCGGCGTAATCTGCCCATGCTGATGCACCGAGCGCGCATACACGCGGTCGCTCAATTCAAGCGCCAGGGCGAACACATCCACATCGCTCGGTAGTGTCGGCACTTCAAAGTGGCGGTTGAATACCGCCAGCATCAAATCGCCGAGTTCCAGGTCATGCTGACGATCCGCCTGGGTCACTTCAGTCAACCCATGCTGGGCCAGGATCAACTGGCGCGCGGCGGCGTCATGGCTGTAGATGGCGAGCATGCGCTGCTCGACGATGCAGGACAGGTCGCGCCAGGTCTTGAGCGAGTCGTGTTCGATGGGCGCCTGGATGGCCGCGCGAAAGGCGGCGTGCACATCGGCCGTCAACGCCTCCAGCAGTGCCGGCACGCTGGCGAAAAAGTGGTACACCGACGATGGCGGGATCTGCGCCCGTTCGGCCACGCTGTAGATCGACAAACCGGCCACGCCTTCGGCCGCCAGCAAGGCGCGGGCGGCGTCCAGGATCGCGTCGATCCGCGCTTGACTGCGGGCGCGAGGTTTGCGAGGGGCGGCGGTTGTCATGGAAGTCTCCTACAAGGCAGCGGGCATTGTACGCGACCCTAGGATCGTTCCCACGCTCTGCGTGGGAATGCCTCACTGGACGCTCCGCGTCTGCTCTTGGGACGCGGAGCGTCCCTTGATGCATTCCCACGCGGAGCGCGGGAACGAGAGTGCAGCGCAAAAAAAACGCCACAGACCCTCAAGCCTGTGGCGTTTCTTCAACACCGCAACCGCTTACACGGTATGCAGGTACCAGTTGTACTCAAGGTCGGAGATGGAGTGTTCGAACTCCTCCAGCTCGCTTTCCTTACAGGCGACGAAGATATCGATGTATTTGGGATCGATGTACTTGGCCATCACCTCGCTGTCGTCCAACTCGCGCAGGGCATCGCGCAGGTTGTTCGGCAGGCTCTGTTCGTTCTGCTCGTAGCTGTTGCCTTCCACGGGCGCGCCCGGTTCGATCTTGTTGGTCAGGCCGTGGTGCACGCCGGCCAATACCGAAGCCATCAGCAGGTAAGGGTTGGCATCGGCGCCGGCCACGCGGTGTTCGATGCGCACCGCATCGGACGAGCCGGTCGGTACACGAATCGCCACGGTGCGGTTGTCCAGGCCCCAGCACGGCGAATTCGGCACGTAGAACTGTGCGCCGAAACGGCGGTAGGAGTTGACGTTGGGGCACAGGAACGCCATCTGGGCGGGCAGGGTCTCGAGCACACCGCCGATCGCGTGACGCAATGCGGCGTTCTGCTCGGGATCCTCGCTGGCAAAAATGTTCTTGCCGTCCTTGTCCAGAATGGAGATGTGCACGTGCAAACCGTTGCCTGCCTGGCCCGGGTAAGGCTTGGCCATGAAGGTGGTGTCCATCTCATGGTCGTAGGCGATGTTCTTGATCAGGCGCTTGAGCAGTACCGCGTAGTCGCAGGCCTTGATCGGGTCGGCGACGTGGTGCAGGTTCACTTCGAACTGCGCCGGGGCACTTTCCTTGACGATGGCATCGGCCGGGATGCCTTGCTCCTTGGCACCTTCCAGAATGTCCTGGAGGCAGTCGACGTATTCGTCGAGGTCGTCGATCAGGTAGACCTGTGTCGAATGCGGGCGTTTGCCGGAGATCGGCGAGCGCGGCGGTTGAGGGCGGCCGTTCACGTTCTCCTGGTCGATCAGGTAGAACTCAAGCTCGAAGGCGGCGCAGATGGTCAGGCCCATGTCGTCGAACTTGCTCACCACTTGGCGCAGTACTTCGCGTGGATCAGCGAAGAAGGGTTCACCTTCGAGTTCGTGCATGGTCATCAGCAGTTGCGCGGTAGGGCGCTTTTGCCAGGGTTCATTGCACAGGGTGTCGGGGATTGGATAACAGATTCGGTCAGCATCGCCGATGTCCAGGCCCAGGCCGGTGCTTTCCACCGTCGAGCCATTGATATCCAGGGCAAATAAAGAGGCAGGCAGGTTAATGCCCTTCTCGTAAACCTTGTGGAGGCTGGTGCGTTCGATGCGCTTGCCGCGCACCACACCATTCATATCCGCAATTAGAAGGTCTACGTACAGAACCTCAGGATGATCCTTAAGGAACGCGTTCGCTTCGTTAAGCTGAACGGCACGCGGGGGTACCGACATGATGCAACACCTTTGTTGTTAAAAATATCAATCATTGATCTTTTCTGGTTTCAGTCAACCCGAACGGCATGCCGAAGTCAAGCGAGGCCTTTTTTGCCCTAAAAAAGCGCCGTGGCGCCTTTTTTGGGGCTTTTTAGAGCGGTTTTTTGGGTTTCAGGGTCTTGGGACCAGCCGGCTTGAGCGGGCCGTGTTGTATTTTTTACGGGGGTGTTGTGTAAGAAAATGAACAAGGCTAAGCTCGATTCAAACCCATAACAGCAATAATATCGGGGTGCTTCATGTTTCACCTGCCACCATTGGGTGTCTATGCCTGCTCGAACCGGGCGTTGTCCGCAGTCCTTTCGTCCCGCGTCAATGCTCGCGCACCGGCTAATATTCTTGACGGCCGGTCCGGCCTCTTCTTTGCCATCTCATCCGCCACTGACAAGCCCTTGTCCACCTCGCCGATCAAAATTGCGCACAACTTTGGCGTGAGGAATGCAACGTTGCAGCAAATGGCAGGTAAGCTCCTACCCTGAATGAACACACGACGCGGATGCTGCGTCAACCAACGCCTGGCCTTTAACGGATGCCAGGAAACCCAGCCCAGAGGCATTTATGAGTAACAACCTCGACCAGCTCACCGATTGGTTGAAAGACCACAAGATCACAGAAGTCGAATGCATGATTGGCGACCTCACCGGCATCACCCGGGGCAAGATTTCGCCGACCAACAAGTTCATCGCCGAAAAAGGCATGCGCCTGCCCGAAAGCGTTCTGTTGCAGACCGTGACCGGCGACTATGTCGAAGACGACATCTATTACGAATTGCTCGACCCGGCCGACATCGACATGATCTGCCGCCCCGACCAGAACGCGGTATTCCTGGTGCCCTGGGCCATCGAGCCGACCGCCCAGGTGATCCACGACACCTACGACAAGCAAGGCAACCCGATCGAGCTGTCGCCGCGCAACGTACTCAAGAAAGTCCTCAAGCTCTACGCCGACCGTGGCTGGCAGCCTATCGTGGCGCCGGAGATGGAGTTCTACCTGACCAAGCGCTGCGAAGACCCGGACTTCCCGCTGCAACCGCCGATTGGCCGTTCCGGTCGACCGGAGACGGGGCGCCAGTCCTTCTCTATAGAAGCCGCCAACGAATTCGACCCGCTGTTCGAAGACGTCTATGACTGGTGCGAACTGCAGGAGCTGGACCTCGATACCTTGATCCACGAAGACGGCACCGCACAGATGGAAATCAACTTCCGTCACGGCGATGCGCTGTCCCTGGCCGACCAGATCCTGGTGTTCAAGCGCACCATGCGTGAAGCCGCGCTCAAGCACAATGTGGCCGCCACCTTCATGGCCAAGCCCATGACCGGCGAGCCCGGCAGCGCGATGCACCTGCACCAGAGCATCATCGACATCGCCACCGGCAAGAACGTGTTCTCCAACGAAGACGGGAGCATGAGCCAGCTGTTCCTCAACCATATTGGCGGCCTGCAGAAATTCATCCCCGAGTTGCTGCCTTTATTCGCCCCCAACGTGAATTCATTCCGCCGCTTCCTGCCCGACACCTCGGCGCCGGTGAACGTGGAATGGGGTGAAGAAAACCGCACCGTGGGCCTGCGCGTACCGGATGCCGGGCCGCAGAACCGCCGCGTGGAAAACCGCTTGCCGGGCGCCGACGCCAACCCGTACCTGGCGATTGCCGCCAGTTTACTGTGTGGCTACATCGGCATGGTCGAAGGCCATAACCCGAGCGCACCCGTGGTGGGCCGTGGTTACGAGCGGCGCAACCTGCGCCTGCCGCTGACCATCGAGGACGCCCTGGAACGCATGGAAAACAGCAAGACCATCGAAAAATACCTGGGGCAGAAATTCATCACAGGCTACGTCGCGGTCAAGCGGGCCGAGCATGAAAACTTCAAGCGCGTGATCAGTTCGTGGGAGCGGGAATTCCTGCTCTTCGCCGTCTGATGCGCCGGGCGCGCCTTCACATGGCGCGCCCTTCACCGAAAATTCCAGGAGATCGGTATGTCCAGCAACAACCCGCAAACCCGTGAATGGCAAGCCTTGAGCAATGATCACCACCTCGCGCCGTTCAGCGACTTCAAGCAATTGAAAGAGAAAGGCCCAAGGATCATCACCAAAGCCCACGGCGTCTACCTGTGGGACAGCGAAGGCAACAAGATCCTCGACGGCATGGCCGGCCTGTGGTGCGTGGCGATCGGTTACGGTCGCGATGAACTGGCCGACGCCGCCGCCAAACAGATGAAAGAACTGCCGTACTACAACCTGTTCTTCCAGACTGCCCACCCGCCGGTACTCGAACTGGCCAAAGTCATTTCCGACGTCGCACCGGCCGGGATGAACCACGTGTTCTTCACCGGTTCCGGCTCCGAAGGCAACGACACCATGTTGCGCATGGTCCGCCACTACTGGGCGATCAAGGGCCAGCCGAACAAGAAAATCATCATCAGCCGCAAGAATGGCTACCACGGTTCCACCGTGGCCGGCGCCAGCCTGGGCGGCATGACCTATATGCATGAGCAGGGCGACCTGCCGATCCCGGGCATCACCCACATCGCCCAGCCGTACTGGTTTGGCGAAGGTGGCGACATGAGCCCTGAAGAATTCGGGATCTGGGCCGCCAACCAGTTGGAAGAGAAGATCCTGGAACTGGGCGTGGACAACGTCGGTGCCTTTATTGCCGAGCCGATCCAGGGCGCCGGTGGCGTGATCGTGCCGCCTGACAGCTACTGGCCGCGCATCAAGGAAATCCTCGCCAAGTACGACATCCTGTTTGTCGCCGACGAAGTCATCTGCGGCTTCGGCCGTACCGGGCAGTGGTTCGGCAGCGATTTCTACGACCTCAAGCCACACATGATGACCATCGCCAAGGGCCTGACGTCCGGCTACGTCCCCATGGGCGGCCTGATCGTGCACGACGACGTGGTGGCCGTGCTCAACGAAGGCGGCGATTTCAACCACGGTTTCACCTACTCCGGGCATCCGGTGGCGGCGGCGGTGGCCCTGGAAAACATCCGCATCCTGCGCGATGAAAAAATCGTCAGCCGCGTGCATGAAGAAACGGCACCGTATTTGCAGAAACGTCTGCGGGAACTGGCCGACCATCCACTGGTGGGTGAAGTGCGCGGTGTGGGTATGCTCGGTGCGATCGAGTTGGTGCAGGACAAGGCCACGCGCAAGCGCTACGAAGGCAAGGGCGCCGGCATGATTTGCCGAACCTTCTGCTTCGAAAACGGCCTGATCATGCGCGCCGTGGGCGATACCATGATCATTTCGCCGCCGCTGGTGATCAGCAAGGCTGAAATCGACGAGCTGGTGACCAAGGCCCGCCAGTGCCTGGACCTGACGTTGGCGGCATTGCAGGACTGAGTAGATAAATGTGGGGGCCGGTTGAAAGGGGGCCCCCGAACTTGCCAGACTGTCGTCCTGTTTTGTTGCCCTTTGGCTGGGCCCGAAACATTTACTACGTGCGGCCCAAAAAGAAAAATCGGAGCATCATCCAATGAAGGCATTAGGTTTGAAAAACGCTGGCAAGACCCTCCTCGCCTTGTCCCTGATGGGCGCAATGGCGGGCGTGGCCCAGGCGGACAATAAAGTCCTGCACGTCTACAACTGGTCCGACTACATCGCACCGGACACCATCGCCAACTTCGAAAAGGAGTCGGGCATCAAGGTGGTGTACGACGTGTTCGACAGCAACGAGACCCTGGAAGCCAAGTTGCTGGCAGGCAAGTCCGGCTATGACATCGTCGTACCGTCGAACAACTTCCTGGCCAAGCAGATCAAGGCCGGCGTGTACCAGGAGCTGGACAAGTCCAAGCTGCCTGAGTACAGCAACCTGAACAAATCCCTGCTCAAGGCCGTGTCGGTCAGCGACCCGGACAACAAGCACGCGTTCCCGTACATGTGGGGCTCGATCGGTATCGGCTACAACCCGGAGAAGGTCAAGGCCGCGCTGGGCGTGGACAAGATCGAGTCGTGGGATGTGCTGATGAAGCCGGAAAACATCGCCAAGCTGAAAAGCTGCGGCGTGAGCTTCCTCGATTCGCCGACCGAAATGCTGCCGATTGCGCTGCATTACCTGGGCCTGCCGACCGACACCCAGAAGAAAGCCGACCTCAAGCAAGCCGAAGACCTGTTCCTGAAAATCCGTCCTTCGATTGGCTACTTCCACTCGTCCAAGTACATCTCGGACCTGGCCAACGGCAACATCTGCGTGGCCGTGGGTTACTCGGGTGACATCCAGCAGGCCAAGTCCCGTGCGGCTGAAGCCGGTGGCAAGGTCAAGGTGGCCTACGACATTCCGAAAGAAGGCGCCGGCAGTTTCTTCGACATGGTCGCCATCCCGAAAGATGCTGAAAACGTCGAAGCCGCCTACGCGTTCATGAACTACCTGCTCAAGCCGGAAGTGATGGCTTCGATCACCAACAGCGTGCGTTTCCCGAACGGTAACGAGAAAGCCACCGCACTGGTCGACAAAGACATCACCAGTGACCCGGGCATCTACCCGTCAGCAGAAGTGCAGGCCAAGCTCTACGCCATTGCCGACCTGCCGGCTGCAACCCAGCGTGAAATGACCCGCAGCTGGACCAAGATCAAATCGGGCAAGTAACGCACAAAACCTGTAGGAGCGAGCTTGCTCGCGAAAAATTCAAGAGCGCTGCGGGGTGCCTGATGCCCCGCATGAGCGTTGACGACCTTCGCGAGCAAGCTCGCTCCTACAGTTAAATGACAGAAAGTTTTTGCCGGATCGGTTTATCGAGGGTAAGTTGCGCGCCGGTTTGTTGCCGGGCAACAACTTGGGCCCAACTATTTAAGAGGACCTCCACTTGCCAATTTCTTTATTTCGCAAAGCCTTGCTGGTGGGTGCAGGTATCACGCTGGCTGTCAGCGTGCAGGCCGCACCGACTGTGCATGTTTATAACTGGTCGGACTACATCGGCCCCGACACCCTGGCCAATTTCGAAAAGGCCACCGGCATCAAGCCCGTGTATGACGTGTTCGATTCCAACGAAACCCTGGAAGGCAAGCTGCTCGCCGGGCGTACCGGCTACGACGTGGTGGTGCCGTCCAACCACTTCCTGGGCAAGCAGATCAAGGCCGGGGCGTTCCAGAAGCTCGACAAGTCATTGCTGAACCACTACGCCAACCTCGACCCGGCGTTGCTCAAGCGCCTTGAGAAAAACGATCCGGGCAATGCGTACGCCGTGCCGTACCTGTGGGGCACCAATGGCATCGGTTACAACGTCGATAAGGTGAAGGAGGTGCTGGGCGTCGACAAAATCGACTCCTGGGCCGTGCTGTTCGAGCCGGAAAACATGAAGAAGCTCGCCAGCTGCGGTGTTTCATTCATGGATTCGGCGGATGAAATGCTGCCCGCAGTCCTCAACTACATGGGCTTGGACCCGAACAGCACCAACCCGGCCGACTACAAGAAGGCCGAGGAGAAGTTGCTCAAAGTCCGCCCCTACGTGACCTACTTCCATTCCTCCAAATACATCTCGGACCTGGCCAACGGCAATATCTGCGTGGCCGCCGGGTTTTCCGGCGATGTGTTCCAGGCCAGGGCACGTGCCGCCGAGGCGGGCAAAGGCGTGAACATCGCCTACGCGATTCCCAAGGAAGGCGGCAACCTGTGGTTTGACGTGCTGGCGATCCCCAAGGACGCCACCAACGTCAAGGAAGCCCACGCGTTCATCAACTATTTGCTGCAACCTGAGGTGATCGCCCAGGTCAGTGATTACGTCGGTTACGCCAACCCCAACCCAGGGTCGGACTCACTGATGGAGCAATCGATACGCACCGACGCAGCGGTTTACCCACCGCAGGCGGTACTCGATCGGACATTCGTCAACGGCGAGCTGCCCCCGACCGTGCAGCGTTTAATGACCCGTAGCTGGACCAAGGTCAAGACGGGCAAGTAAGGCTCAAACTATCCAAGTTCGCTCACCTGGGGCGAACTGCAAATTTGTTGGGAGTTTCGTAAATGGCAGTTGCCTCCGGCGCCTATAAGAAAGCCCTCGAGGGCGACCAGACACCGAAGAAGGTGCTGGTCAAAATCGACCGGGTCACGAAGAAGTTCGACGAGACGATTGCCGTGGACGATGTGTCCCTGGAAATCAAGAAAGGCGAGATCTTCGCCTTGCTCGGCGGCTCGGGTTCGGGCAAGTCCACCCTGCTGCGCATGCTGGCAGGCTTCGAACGCCCGACTGAAGGTCGGATCTACCTCGATGGTGTGGACATCACCGACATGCCGCCCTATGAGCGGCCGATCAACATGATGTTCCAGTCCTACGCCTTGTTTCCGCACATGACCGTGGCGCAGAACATCGCCTTCGGCCTGCAACAGGACAAGATCCCCAAGGCCGAAGTGGATGCCCGCGTGGCCGAGATGCTCAAGCTGGTGCAGATGAGCCAGTACGCCAAGCGCAAGCCGCACCAGCTGTCCGGTGGCCAGCGCCAGCGTGTGGCATTGGCCCGCTCCCTGGCCAAGCGTCCGAAACTGCTGCTGCTCGATGAGCCGATGGGGGCGCTGGACAAGAAGCTGCGTTCGCAGATGCAACTGGAGCTGGTGGAGATCATCGAACGCGTCGGCGTGACCTGCGTGATGGTGACCCACGACCAGGAAGAGGCCATGACCATGGCCGAGCGTATCGCGATCATGCACCTGGGCTGGATCGCTCAGATCGGCAGCCCGATCGACATCTACGAGACGCCTACCAGCCGTCTGGTGTGCGAGTTCATCGGCAACGTCAATATCTTCGACACCCAGGTGGTGGATGACGCCGAGGGCCACGCGGTACTCAAGTGCCCGGACCTGGACCGCGACATTTACGTGGGCTATGGCATCGCCACCGCGGTGGAAGACAAGTCGGTGACCTACGCGATTCGCCCGGAAAAACTGCTGGTCACCACCCAAATGCCGACCTGCGAGCACAACTGGTCCAGCGGCAAGGTGCACGACATCGCCTACCTGGGCGGCCACTCGGTGTTCTACGTGGAACTGCCGAGCGGCAAGCTGGTGCAGTCCTTCGTCGCCAACGCCGAGCGCCGTGGCCAGCGGCCGACCTGGGGTGACCAGGTGTACGTATGGTGGGAAGACGACAGCGGCGTGGTACTGCGCTCATGAACATGAAGAAATTCAAGCGGCGCTTGGATCGCATAATCCCCAATGGCAAGCAGGTGGTCATCGGGATTCCCTTCCTCTGGCTGTTCCTGTTTTTCGCACTGCCGTTCTTCATCGTGTTGAAAATCAGCTTTGCCGAAGCCGATGTGGCGATCCCGCCCTACACCGAGATCTACACCTACGTTGAGCAGAAGCTGCAAGTGGTGCTGAACCTGGCCAACTACAGCTTGCTGGCGGGAGACGAGCTCTACATCGCCGCGTACCTGGGCTCGCTGAAGATGGCCTTTTTCAGCACGCTGCTGTGCCTGCTGATCGGCTACCCGATGGCCTACGCCATCGCCACCGCACGCAAGGAAATGCAAACCGTGCTGGTGTTGCTGATCATGATGCCGACCTGGACTGCGATCCTGATCCGCGTCTATGCGTGGATGGGCATCCTCAGCAACAACGGCTTGCTCAACGGCTTCCTGATGTCCATGGGGCTGATCAACGAACCGCTGCAGATCCTCAACACCAACATCGCGGTGTATATCGGCGTGGTCTATTCGTACCTGCCGTTCATGATCCTGCCGCTGTACGCCAACCTGGTCAAACACGACCAGAGCCTGCTGGAAGCGGCGTCGGACCTGGGCTCAAGCACCTTCAACAGCTTCTGGAAAATCACCGTGCCGCTGTCCAAGAACGGCATCATCGCCGGGTGCATGCTGGTGTTTATCCCGGTGGTGGGCGAGTTCGTGATTCCTGAACTGCTCGGCGGCCCGGAAACCCTGATGATCGGTAAAGTGCTGTGGCAGGAATTCTTCAACAACCGTGACTGGCCGGTGGCGTCCGCCCTGGCGGTGGTGATGCTGGCGATCCTGATCGTGCCGATCATCCTGTTCAACCGCAGCCAGGCCAAAGAGCTGGAGGGCAAGATATGAAGCGCTTTCGTTTCTCCAGCTTCATGCTGGTCGTGGGGTTGCTGTTCATTTACCTGCCGATGCTGATCCTGGTGATCTACTCGTTCAACGAGTCCAAGCTGGTGACGGTGTGGGGCGGCTGGTCGATCAAGTGGTACGTGGGCCTGCTGGACAACACCCAGTTGATGGGCTCGGTGGCGCGTTCCCTGGAAATTGCCTGCTACACGGCGGTGGCGGCCGTTGCGCTGGGCACGCTGGCGGCGTTCGTGCTGACGCGCATCAGCCAGTTCAAGGGCCGCACGCTGTTCGGCGGCCTGGTCACGGCGCCGCTGGTGATGCCGGAGGTGATTACCGGCCTGTCGCTGTTGCTGCTGTTCGTGGCCATGGCGCAGATGATCGGTTGGCCTCAGGAGCGTGGCATCGTCACTATCTGGATCGCCCACACGACATTCTGCGCGGCGTATGTGGCGGTGGTGGTGTCGGCGCGCCTGCGTGAGCTGGACCTGTCGATCGAAGAAGCGGCAATGGACCTGGGCGCACGTCCATGGAAGGTGTTCTTCCTGATCACCATCCCGATGATCGCGCCATCGCTGGCGGCGGGCGGCATGATGTCGTTCGCACTGTCCCTGGACGACCTGGTACTGGCCAGCTTCGTGTCGGGCCCGGGTTCGACCACCTTGCCGATGGAGGTGTTCTCGGCGGTGCGCCTTGGGGTCAAGCCCGAGATCAACGCGGTGGCGAGCCTGATCCTGTTGGCGGTGTCGCTGGTGACCTTCCTGGTGTGGTTCTTCAGCCGCCGTGCCGAAGAACACCGCAAGAAAGCCATCCAGCAAGCCATCGAAGAAGCCGCAGCGGATGGCTGGCAGCAGCCGGACAAGCGCCGCGCCCCGGCACCGGTCTAAAGCTGATGGGGGACAATGTGGGAGGGGGCTTGCCCCCGATGGCGGAGTGTCAGGCAAAGATTAGCTGACTGATTCACCGCTATCGGGGGCAAGCCCCCTCCCACATTTGATTGCATTTCAGGCTGGTTAAGCTGACCACGGCGACTGGCGAATCACCTCGACAAAGTTCATCGGCTTGAACCCCGGCTCCTGATCCATCAGCACATCGGTCTTCACGTTGCCAAACGTGGTCTGCGGACGATGGCGCAGGCCGTCGGCGAACGCGCAGATGATGCATTCCTTGAACCCCTCACCGCGTGGATGCGCATGCACCACCGCTTCGCGCTGCAGCGTGGAAAATGCGGCGTAGTCCATGCCCAGCACGTCCATCTCCACCCCGGCAGTCACCAGCGCCACGGTAGGGCGCAAATGCTGCGGTACGCCCGGCGTGGTGTGCAGGGCGATGGACAGCCACACCTGTTCGATATCGTCGTCGCTCAGCCCATACGGCTTGAGAAAGGCGGCGGCCGCGTTGGCGCCGTCCACTTCGAAACGTTCATGGTCGCTGCGGTGGCCCTCCACCAGGCCGAGGTCGTGGAACATCGCGCCGACGTACAGCAACTCCGGGTTGTAGGCCAGTTGCTTGCGCTCACCGCTCAAAGCGCCGAACAGGAACACCCGGCGCGAGTGGTGGTAGAGCAGGTCTGACTCAATGTCGCGAATGTATTCGGTGGTGGCCCTGGCCAGGGCGCTGTCGGGGATTTTGATACCGGCGATGGTGGTGCTCATGGTGGCTCTCCTCTGGAAAGCTCCAGTCTGGTCGTGCACCCGCGCAAGGGCTATTGCGGCGAGGGAGTGATCCCGGCCAATTTGGCTATACATCGTGCCATGCTCAAATCAGCTAGGGTTGTGCCTGCGAAGATCCAAATGTGGGAGGGGGCTTGCTCCCGATAGCGGTGGGTCAGTACCAGATGCAGTGACTGATATTCTGCAATCGGGAGCAAGCCCCCTCCCACAGGGGATTTGTGTTTATCCAGTTAGAAAAAAGGCGTGTCTGACCATGAGCAAAACCGTCGCCATCCTGATCTTCCCCGGTGTCCAGTCGCTGGATGTGACCGGGCCGATGGATGTGTTCTGCGAGGCCAACCGCTTCCTGGCGCCCGAAGCGCATTACCGCCTGGAGGTCATTGGCCTCGGCCACGGCACTATGGCGTGCTCGAACGGTTTGTCCTTGCAGGCGCACAAGCACTACAGCGAAGCCCTGCAAGCCTACGACCTGCTGCTGGTCGCCGGTGGTCCGCAGTTGCCCTTTGAAGATTTCGGCCCCCGCTTTGATGACTGGCTGCGCGGCGCCGCTGCCAGGGCACAGCGCTTCGGCTCGATCTGCAACGGCGCCTTCATGCTGGCCCGCGCCGGCCTGCTGGACGGTAAAACCGTCACCACCCATTGGGGTGACGCCGCCGACCTGGCCCGGTTGTGCCCCTCGGCACAGGTCGAGGCCGATCGTTTGTATGTGCAGGACGGCAACCTCTACACCTCGGCCGGGGTCACGGCGGGGATCGACCTGTCGCTGTACCTGCTGGCCCAGGACCACGGCCCGGAAGTCGCATTGAGCGTGGCCAAGCGCCTGGTCGTGTTTACCCAGCATTCGGGCGGCCAGTCGCAGTTCAGTCCGTTCCTCACGCCCCATGCCGAAGCCACCTCGGCGGTGGCGCTGGTGCAGTTGTACGTGCTGGCGAACCTGACCGGGGATTTGAGCATTGCCGACCTGGCCGGGGCGGCCAATATGAGCGCGCGCAATTTCTCCCGGGTGTTCGCCCGTGAAGCGCGGATCACGCCGGCGGAATTTGTCGAGAGGGCACGCGTGGACGCGGCGCGGGTGATGCTTGAAAGCACTCATGCGCCGCTGAAGACCGTGGCCTATCAATGCGGGTTTCGCGATGCCCAGCACATGCGCAGTGTGTTCAACCGTCGGCTGGGCGTGACGCCGCAGCAGTTCAGGCTCAACTTTGCCGTACATGTGGGAGGGGGCTTGCCCCCGATGGCGGAGTGTCAGGCAAAGATTAGCTGACTGATCCACTGCTATCGGGGGCAAGCCCCCTCCCACATTTGATTGCATTTCAGGCTGGTTAAGGTGACCACCTCACCCCCTCCCATATTTTGACCCAGTGATACTCGGTTATCTGGCAGGCAACAGTTTCAAAGTGCCGCGGGTATTCGCCGTGATTTCTTCTTCACTGAAATGCGCCTGCTCGTACCCGCCTTCGATATAGGTTTGTGCCTGGTCGCTGTAGTGTGCATCAAACGGCACGCCGCTTTGTCCCACCGGGTTGATGGTCAGGGCATGGGCCGCGTCGGCGAAATCGATCAGGCGGCGGGTCGAAGGGCCGTAGGTCACCGGCCAGGGTGCCGGGCCGATCATGGCGGTCTGGTTGTTCGGCACTTCGTGGCTGCCCGGTGCCGCGAAGGGGCCGACGTTGAAGAGTTTGTCCAATGGCTTTTGCATGCCCAGTGGGTGGCCATGGGTCAGGGTGTGCGCTTTGCCCCACTGCCACTGGGACGGGTCATCGCCGAAGGTGGCTTTCAGATGCGCCAGGCTGTTGTCCCAGGCTCGCTTGACGGTGTCGGCCCGCGTGCCATTCCACCAGGGCGAATCCGCGGTGGCGGCCAGGCGGGGTAGGGCGGCGTCGATCACGCGGGTGCCGAGCAGCGTCTTGAACAGGGCGTCGCCCAGTTTCGGGTGGAAGGTCGCATCGGCCAGGTTGAACAGCAACTGGTTGAACAGGGTGGCACTGGTGGACTCCAGTGGGTAGTCGCCTGTCCAGCTTGCCAGTTGTTCCACCAGCTTCAACTGCGCCGGGTCTGTGACCACCTCGCGCAACACCGGCAACAGCGGCGCCAGCAGTCGCGGGCCAAAGGCGGTGGTGGTGCCCAGTTGCAGGGCCTGGCTATTGTTCACATCCCATTTCACGCGGTTGTCGCTCAACTGCGCAGTCAACTGCTGGCCACGGTCGGCGAGGTTGTAATAGCCGGGGATTTCCATGCCGCTGGGCGATGCCGGCTGGGCATTGGCGGAGACCACATAGCCGCGCGCCGGGTTTTCCTCCTGGGGGTTGGCGCTGAACGGGTAGAAGCCCAATTTATCGGCCTGGGCGGTACTGCCGTCGAGGATGAACCCCGGGTTGACGCCGGCCGGGCGTATCGGCAACTGCGCCGCCGCCCACCAGCCGATATCGCCTTTGGCATTGGCCCACACGATATTCAGGCCCGGCGCCGATACCTTGGCCGCCGCTGCGCGTGCCTTGGCCAGGGTGTCGGCGCGGTTGAGCTGGTAGAAGCCTTCGAGGATCGGGTTCTCGGTGTCGAGGAACGCCCACCACATGGCAATCGGCGTGGCGCCGGCCTGTTCACCGAGCACGTCATTGACGATCGGGCCGTGGGGCGAGCGGCGCAGGACGAGCGTGACCGGGGCCTGGCCCTTGACCTGGATTTGCTGTTCGCTGCTGCTCATGTCCACCCACTGGCCGTGGTACCAGACCTGGTTGGGGTTGGCCGGGTTGACCTTCTCGGCGATCAGGTCGAGGTCGTCGTTCTGGAACATGGTCAGGCTCCAGCCGAAATCCAGGTTGTGGCCCAGGAATGCCACCGGCACCAGCGCGTTGTGATAGCCGTACAACTCAAAGCCGGGCGCCGACAACTGCGCCTCGTACCACACCGACGGCACCGAAAAGCGAATATGCGGATCGCCGGCCAGTAACGGTTTGCCGCTTTTGGTACGGTTGCCGCTGATGGCCCAGGCGTTGCTGCCTTCCAGTTGCGGCAAGCCGTTGTCGGCCAGGGCCTGCTCGCTCAGGCGGGCGAGGGCGCCGAGGGTGTTCCAATCGGCCGCCGCCAGGTTGAGTGCGCCTTTGGGTTGCCAGTCCAGGTCGAACACCTTGAGGTAGTCGCTGCCCAACTGGTCGCGCACGTAAGTCAGCACCGGTTCGGTACGAAAGGCTGCGGCGAAGCTGTAGGCCATATACCCGGCGACACTGATGGAGTCCTCGGCGGTGAAGGACCGCTTGGGAATGCCCAGTACGTCGAACTCCATCGGGCTGGCGTGGCTGGCCTGGTATTGATTGATCCCGTCCAGATAGGCTTGCAGGGCCTTCCAGGCGTCCGAGTCAGGGTTCATGTGCTCGACGTAGCTCAGGGCACGCTCGCGAATGCGCAGGCTGCGAAACAGCTTGTCGGTCTCCAGCAGCTTGGGACCCAGCACTTCGGCCAGTTCGCCACGGGCCAGGCGGCGCATGATTTCCATCTGGAACAACCGGTCCTGGGCATGCACATAGCCCAGCGCGCGGTACAGGTCGGCTTCGTTCTCGGCACGGATATGCGGCACGCCACGGTCGTCGTAGCGCACGGTGACCGAGCCTTGCAGGTGCGCCAGCGTGACCGTGCCCTGGCGGCCGGGTTGCTTGCTGTAGACATACCCGCCGGCGCCAAGGGCAACCAGCACAACCAGCACCACGAGAGCCAGCAAGACACGCTTCATCGACTTTCCTTACCCAGAATGGACAGACTACGGTTGCTCAGGCCACGAACAATAGCAGCCCACCGCCAGGGTGTGCGTGGCGTTGATTTCGCGCCCGGCTTGCAGGGCCTTGAGGATCGGCTCGATAAAGCTGTTGCCGGCATTGCAGGTCAACCCTTCACTGTACGGGCCGAAATACGCGAGCTTGCCCGTACGGTCCCAAATGCCCACGGCCGGGCTGGCCGGTACCTGGTCGGCGCCGGGCAGGGCCTCGAGGGTTTTCATCCGGCGCAGATTGTCCGGCAGGGCGCCGTGGCTGCCGGCTTTTTGCAGGGCATAGAACTCGACGCCTTGCGGCGCGTAGTGCTCGATCAGCTCACCCAGGTGTTGCTGGTTACCGACATTGCACGGGCAGGCCGGGTCCCAGAAGTGCACCAGGCGAATCGGGCCAGGGCCGCTGAGTGCGGCGGGCAGTTGCAGCGCATCCCCGGAAAACACCGCCGTATGCTCGCTGAAGGCGCGCAGGTAACGGCCCTGGAACCAGTCATACGCGGCCCACAGCACGCCGGCGCAGATAATCAGCACCAGGCTGGTGAACAAGGCAGTGCGGTAGGGCTGTCGCATTCAGAGGTATCCTCGCGGGTCGCGTAGCTTGCCATGCTTGTCCTGACAGATGAATATCGCAGCTCGATATTCATCTTCACCGTCAGTCTGGAAGCCTTTATGCCCGTCACCTTTGACCCTGATCATCTGCGCGAAAGCTTGCAGCCCCTGATGCATGCGCAGCCGCTGTCAGCCGAGGCGCGGGTGTACCAGCGGTTCTACGGGTTGGACCTGCCGGCCCGCAAGGCCGTGAGCCGCCTGGGGCGTATGGAGGTGGCCGGGTTCGAGGTGGTTGCGCAGGTGTGGTGGCCTTCGGCGCCGGTGGCAACGATGTTCATGTTCCACGGCTTCTACGACCACATGGGGCTGTATCGCCATGCCGTGGACTGGGCGCTGGAGCAGGGCTTTGTGGTGATCGCCTGCGACCTGCCAGGCCATGGCTTGTCCAGCGGCATACGGGCCAGCATCGATGATTTTGCGGTGTACCAGCACGTGGTGCAGGCCTTGTTCGCCGAAGCCGCGGCGTTGCAACTGCCGCAACCCTGGCACCTGTTCGGGCAAAGCACCGGTGGCGCAATCGTGATTGACCACCTGCTCAACCACGGCGACGAAAGCCCGGCCCAGGGCAAGACGTTTCTACTCTCGCCCCTGGTACGTCCGCGAGCCTGGGGTTGGTCGCAGCTCAGCTATTACCTGCTGCGCCCGTTCGTCAAAGGCATCGCGCGACGTTTCAGCGATAACTCCAACGACCCGGCATTCAGGCCTTTTCTCGAAGCCGACCCGTTGCAGCCGCGCCAACTGCCCACCGCCTGGGTGGGCGCGCTGGCGTGCTGGATCAAACGCATCGAAGCCGCACCCCGCAGCGTTCGGCGGCCAGTGATCGTGCAGGGCGAGGAGGATATGACGGTGGATTGGCAGCACAACTTGCAGGTGCTGCGCAGTAAATTCGATCGGCCCGAGGTGTTGATGCTCAAGCGCGGCCGGCATCATTTGGCCAATGAGATCCCCGAGATTCGCGAGGAGTATTTCCGATACTTGACGAACCACCTGACCTGACACAATCCAAATGTGGGAGGGGGCTTGCCCCCGATGGCGGTGCGTCAGTCAACTTATGTGTAGCTGATCCACTGCCATCGGGAGCAAGCCCCCTCCCACATTTTATTACTGCGCCAGGCTTGAGGTGCTCTGGCCGACAGCCAGTCCCGCACGGATGGCCGCCAGCGCCGCCTGGTAATACGCCTTCCCCTCCGGCGATTCGGCAAACGTCGCGAACTCTTCCAGCTCCGGGTCGGACAAGTCCCGATAGACGTACAGCAGCGTGTTATTCAGATCCTTGTCGATCTGCTGCATCAAGCGCTCCCGCTGCCCATTCAACATGCCCTGGGCCTGACCGCCGCCCAGCAGGCCGGGGATCATCTGGCTCAGGCTGTCCGCCGCCACGCCGGCAATCGCCAGGCTGACTTCGGCGCCGGCTTCACGCGCGGGCAGGGCCTGGGCCAAGTGGCCGATGATCAGACTGCGGGTGGCGTCGGCCTGGATTTTCGGCAGGCCCTGAGCGTTTTTCGCCAATTGGTCGCGACGCGTGGCGAGCAGCTCGGCGGCGACAATCTTGCGGCCCAGGGGCGATTGGAAAAACGCGAGGGCCGGTTTCGGGTCCGCCAGGTGCTTGCGCAATTGCGCTTCGGCACGCTGGTCCATGGCCTGGGCCGCGAAACGTTTGCTGCTGTTGTCCACCAGCGCCTGGTACACCGCCGGCGGCAGGCTGTTGCGGTAGCGCTGCTGTGCGGCAGTGAGGGCGTCGTTGAAGTGCGCGCGTTGTTCGGCCCAGCCGGCGACTTTGTACAACTGGTCATGGCCGTCTGCCCAGGCGGGTAAAACGCAGAACATCAGCAAGGAAAAAAACAAACGACGCATAAGGACTCCTGTCAGTCGGCCACTATTGTCCGTGTCGGGCGTAGGATTTGTCGAGAAGTCCTATCAGTCACCTGACTAAAGTGTATTCGGGCGCTCGACGGCGCTGTCGGATTCACAGGCGTATGGATACTATGCGCGCCATGCAAACACCCCTCGATCACCCGCTGCTGCAACGCATTGTCGACGACCTGGCCGAAAAAGGCTGGTCGCAGCAGAACGCCTTCCTGCCCCAGGCTCTGACCCTGGAGCTGGCGGCCGAGTGCCGTAAACGTGCGGCCGAAGGTGAACTGGCCCCGGCGGCCGTGGGGCGCGGGCCGGCCCAGGAAATTCGCGAGGGGATTCGCGGCGATCATATCCAATGGCTGGAAGAGGGCGACGCCGCCGTCTGCGATACCTACATGGCCGTGATGGACAGCCTGCGCCTGGCGATGAACCGTGGCCTGTTCCTCGGCCTGGAAGACTTCGAAAGCCACTTCGCGATGTACCCGCCCGGGGCGTTCTACCTCAAGCACCTGGACCGTTTTCGCGACGATGACCGGCGCATGGTCTCGGCGGTGATCTATTTGAATGACGCCTGGCTGCCCGAGCACGGCGGTCAGTTGCGCATGTACCTCAAGGGCGGCATCGAACATGACGTGGTGCCCGCCGGCGGCAGCCTGGTGGTGTTCCTGTCGGGCGAGGTGCCCCACGAAGTCCTGCCCGCCACGCGCGAACGCCTGTCCCTGACCGGCTGGTTTCGTAGGCGCGGCAACGAGCCGTTCTGAGCAGGCAAAAGGCTCCGATCCATCCCTCAAGTCTTGCCTGGAACACAATGTGGGAGGGGGCTTGCACCCGATAGCATTCTGTCAGTCAGCACATTTGATACTGATACACCGCCATCGGGGGCAAGCCCCCTCTCACATGGGTTATCGCGTATTCCCGTCGAGCCACTTCTCTTCCAGCGCCTTTAACCGACCATCGTCCTTCACCCGTTTCAACGCCCCGTCCAGGCTGCTCTTGAACGCAGGGTTGCCCTTCTGAAACGGAATCGCCAGTTCAGGTTTGTCGTTATACGCGGCGCTGAAATCGAAACGATCCTTCAGCTCGGCAGTCATAGCGATATGGTTGATTGCCACGTCGTATTTGCCGGTCGCCACGCCGTTCAGCAGGTCGGCATCATCGGTGGTGATAAACGAGGAGCGAACGTCCATTTCCTTGGCCAGTTGCTCGCCCAGCTCCACTTCAAAGCCGGTGAGTTTGTCGCCTTCCTTGAAATTGAAGGGCGGGGTATTGGCTTCGAGGGCGATGCGCAGTTCACCGCGATCGTTGACGTCGTCGATCAGCTCGGCGTGAGCCCAGGGGCTCAGAAGGGGAAGCAACAGTAACAGGCCAGGCGAGAAGCGCATGGTCACTCCTAAGGAATTCGGATGTACGAGGCGCTGTTCAGCATCGTTTTGCTATGGTGTTGAGTGCCTTGGACAGCAATTTGCCGCGAAGTTGTCATAACCCTACAGATTTCACAGAAAAACTGGAGAAGCGAATGAAAGCCCTTTTGTCCCGTGCAACCCTGGCCAGCCTGTTGCTGGGTGCTTCGATGTTGGCGATCGCCGCTGACGGTATCCCGCGTAGCGCTCCACCTGAAGGTGCCAAGGTGTTTATCGTTTCGCCGAAAGACGGCGCCACCGTCGATAAAACCTTTACCGTGAAATTCGGCATGGAAGGCCTGAAACTGGCCCCGGCCACCGACCAGACGCCCGGCACCGGCCATCACCACCTTCTGATCGACCAGAAAGAACTGCCGGATGCAAAACTGCCGATCCCGGCCACCGACACCGTGATCCATTACGGCAAGGCCCAGACCGAGACCGAATTGACCCTGACCCCCGGCAAGCACACCTTGCAACTGGTGGCCGGCGACAAGCTGCACATGCAGTTCAACCCGACGGTTGCCTCGAAAGTCATCACGGTTAACGTCAAGTAAGCGTTGTCCAGGCGAAAAAAAGGGAGACCCCGGCGGGGTCTCCCATTTTTTTGTGCAGACTGATCGTTCCCTCGCTCCGCGTGGGAATGCATCCCGTGACGCTCCGCGTCGCCATCTCGCACGTGCCTGGTTATTCACTGAGAGCAGGACGCAGAGCGTCCCGAGCGGCATTCCCACGCAGAGCGTGGGAACGATCAAAAGGCGAAAAAAAGGGAGACCCGCCGGGTCTCCCTTTTTTGTGCAGCGTTTAAAGCGTTAGAACAACACGCGGCTACGAATCGTGCCGTTGATGTGCTGCAGCTTCTCTTGCGCCAGGTCCGAGTACTCGGCGTCGACGTCGATTACCACGTAGCCGACCTTCTCGTTGGTCTGCAGGAACTGACCGGAGATGTTGATGCCGTTTTCCGCGAAGACCTTGTTGATCTCCATCATCACACCCGGAATGTTCTGGTGGATGTGCAGCAGACGGTGCTTGCCAGGGTGAGCCGGCAGGGCCACTTCCGGGAAGTTGACCGACGATACCGAGGTACCGTTGTCGCTGTACTTGACCAGCTTTTCCGAGACTTCCAGGCCGATGTTGGCCTGGGCTTCAGCGGTGGAGCCGCCGATGTGCGGGGTCAGGATCACGTTGTCCAGGCCGCGCAGCGGGCTTTCGAAGATGTCGTCGTTGGAGCGTGGCTCCACCGGGAACACGTCGATGGCGGCGCCGATCAGGTGCTTGTCCTTGATCGCGTCGGCCAGGGCGTCCAGCTCGACCACCGTGCCGCGTGCGGCGTTGATCAGGATCCCGCCTTTCTTGATCGCACGGATTTCCTTCTCGCCGATCATCCACTGGGTCTCGGCGGTTTCCGGAACGTGCAGGGTGACGATGTCGGACATGCCCAGCAGCTCGGTCAGGCTCGACACTTGCGTGGCGTTGCCCAGCGGCAGCTTGGTCAGGGTGTCGTAGAAGAACACCTGCATCCCTAAGCCTTCAGCCAGTACCGACAGCTGTGTGCCGATCGAACCGTAACCGACGATCCCCAGCTTCTTGCCGCGAATTTCGAAGGAATTGGCCGCGCTCTTGATCCAGCCGCCACGGTGGCAGGAAGCGTTCTTCTCGGGGATACCGCGCAGCAGCAGGATGGCCTCGGCCAGCACCAACTCCGCAACGGAACGGGTGTTGGAGTAGGGTGCGTTGAACACCGCGATACCGCGCTCGCGCGCCGCGTTGAGGTCGACCTGGTTGGTGCCGATGCAGAAACAGCCGACGGCCACGAGTTTCTTGGCGTGGTCGAAAATCTCTTCGGTCAGCTGAGTGCGGGAGCGAATGCCGATAAAGTGCGCGTCGGCGATCTTTTCCTTGAGCTGGGCTTCCGGCAGAGAACTGGTGATGTACTCAATGCTGGTGTACCCGGCGGCTTTCAGAACGTCGACAGCCGATGGGTGGACGCCTTCCAGAAGAAGGAACTTGATCTTGCTCTTATCGAGAGAAGTCTTGCTCATCTGCGTAAACCTGTATCCCGGAGAAAAATGGCAGGGAATCGAGCAGCGCAAGCTGACCCGGACGGCAGGAAAGCCGTCACCGCAGAAACGCCCTTGGGCTCTGTCCTGCGGGGGCGGTATGCTAGCATACGCGCCCCGCTAAACACCTATTCCTGCGACGTGAAGCGTTCTCAGGATGACCATGAATTGTTCGAGAGTTCTGTCGATGACCCATCCTGCCCTGATTGATGAGCTGAAGACCCTGGTTGAGCCCGGCAAAGTGCTGACCGACGCCGACTCCCTGGAGGCTTACGGCAAGGATTGGACCAAGCACTTCGCGCCCGCGCCATGCGCCATCGTGTTCCCCAAGACCACCGAGCAGGTGCAGGCCATCGTCCGTTGGGCCAATACCCACAAGGTGGCGCTGGTGCCGTCCGGTGGGCGCACCGGCCTGTCGGCGGCGGCTGTTGCGGCCAATGGCGAGGTGGTGGTGTCGTTCGACTACATGAACCAGATCCTCGACGTGAACCTCACCGACCGCACCGCCAAGTGCCAGCCGGGCGTGGTCACCAAGCAGTTGCAGAACGTCGCTGAAGAACACGGCCTGTACTACCCGGTGGATTTCGCATCGTCCGGTTCCAGCCAGATTGGCGGCAATATCGGCACCAATGCCGGCGGGATCAAGGTGATTCGCTACGGCATGACCCGCAACTGGGTGGCCGGGATGAAAGTGGTCACCGGCAAGGGCGATGTGCTGGAACTGAACCGCGACCTGATCAAGAACGCCACCGGCTACGACATGCGCCAGCTGTTCATCGGCGCCGAAGGCACCCTGGGCTTTGTGGTGGAAGCCACCATGCGCCTGGACCGTGCGCCGAAAAACCTCACGGCCATGGTGCTTGGCACCACCGACTTCGACTCGATCATGCCGGTGCTGCACGCCTTCCAGGGCAAGCTCGACCTGACCGCGTTCGAATTCTTTTCCGACAAGGCCCTGGCCAAGGTCCTCGGCCGTGGCGATGTGCCGGCGCCGTTCGAAACCGAATGCCCGTTCTACGCACTGCTGGAATTCGAAGCCACCACCGAAGAAGTCGCCAATCACGCCCTGGAAACCTTTGAGCACTGTGTCGAGCAGGGCTGGGTGCTGGACGGCGTGATGAGCCAGAGCGAAACCCAGCTGCATAACCTGTGGAAACTGCGCGAGTACATCTCCGAGACGATTTCCCACTGGACGCCGTACAAGAACGATATTTCGGTCACCGTTTCCAAGGTGCCGGCGTTCCTCGGCGAAATTGACGCAATCGTCGGCGAACACTACCCGGATTTCGAAATCGTCTGGTTCGGTCACATTGGCGACGGTAACCTGCACCTGAACATCCTCAAGCCGGAAAACCTGAGCAAGGACGAGTTCTTCGCCAAGTGCGCCACCGTGAACAAGTGGGTGTTCGAGACCGTCGCCAAGTACAACGGCTCGATCTCCGCCGAACACGGCGTGGGCATGACCAAGCGCGATTACCTGACCTACAGCCGTTCGCCGGTTGAAATCGAATACATGAAAGCAGTGAAAGCCGTGTTCGACCCCAACGGGATCATGAACCCTGGCAAGATCTTCGCTGTTTAACCGCCCCTGAAGGAGTCGTTTCATGAGCTACCAGCACAAGTACGTCGACGGCACCAACATCCACTTCCCCATGGGTAAAGTGGTGTGCATCGGGCGTAACTACGCCGAGCACGCCAAGGAACTGGACAACCCGGTACCCACCGAGCCGCTGCTGTTCATCAAGCCGGGCAGTTGCGTGGTGCCGCTCGAAGGCGGTTTCGCCATTCCAACCGAGCGCGGTTCAGTGCATTACGAAGCGGAGATCGCGGTGCTGATCGGCAAGCCGTTGTCGAACAAGCCAAGCCGCGAAGAAGTGCTGGACGCCATCTCCGGCTTCGCCCCGGCCCTGGACCTGACCCTGCGCGACAAACAGGCGGAGCTCAAGGCCAAGGGCCTGCCATGGGAGATCGCCAAGTCGTTCGACGGCGCAGCGGTGATCGCGCCTTTCGTGGTGAGCAGCACGTTCGCCGACGTGACCGATATCGGCATTCGCCTGACCATCAATGGCGAAGTGCGTCAGAACGGCAACAGTGCGCAGATGCTCAACCCGATTGTGCCGATGATCCAGCACATGGCCGGCTGCTTCTCGCTGCAGGCCGGTGACGTGATCCTGACCGGCACACCGGCGGGCGTCGGACCGCTGAATGTCGGTGACAAGCTGGTGCTGGAGTTGTCGGGCGTGAACCGCTTCGAAAGCGTGGTGCGCTGATTTTTCATGACGAAATGCGGTAAAAATGTGGGAGGGGGCTTGCCCCCGATTGCAGTGTGTCAGCCAGCAAACCTGTGGCTGACACTCCGCTATCGGGGGCAAGCCCCCTTCCACATTTGATTGTGTACATCTGCCAAAACCGGTGTTTTTGCATTTTTTTCACACGTCACCCGGATAATCCCGATCCTGTGCTATCCCCTACCGCTGACTTTCCGGAAAAAAGCGCCCCATGGCCGTGCCTCTGCCCACCTCCAAACCTACGCTTCGCTCGCGCCTGACCATGCGCTGGTATTCCTGGGTGTTCCTGGCCGGTGCGATCCTGTATGGCATCGCCTGGGCCATGCACTGGGACGATCGGGGTGTGCTGTGGGTGCTGGAGGGTTTTGAAAGCCCGGCCGAACGCCGGGAAAGTGTGTGGCTGCCTGACTATCGCGTGGTCATCGACGCCAAGCTGCTGCCCGGTATGGAGAAGGATGAGGCTTCGGACCTGTCTTACAACCCCCAGACAAAAACCCTGTTTTCCGTGATGGGCAAGAACCCGTTCCTGGTGGAGCTGAGCCTGCAAGGCGATGTGCTGCGCAAGATGCCGCTCAATGGCTGGAACAACCCGGAAGGCGTAACGGTGATGGAAAACGGCCTGATGGCCGTGGTCGATGAGCGCCAGCACAGCCTGACCCTGATCAAGATCGACGCCGGCACCACGGCGTTGAACAAGGCCGATTTCCCCAGTTATGACCTCGGCCCGTCCAAGGACCAGAACAAAGCCTTCGAAGCCATTACCTGGGACAAGCGCAACCAGCAGCTGGTGCTGGGCGAAGAGCGCCCACCGGCGCTGTTCACCTGGAAAAGCGATGGCAGCCAGACCCTGGTAGGCGACAAGCAAAAACTGGCCAGCACCGAGCTTGATATGCGCAACCTGTCGGCGCTGGCCGTCGACCCGCGTACCGGGCATCTGCTGGTGCTGTCGGCCGACTCCCACCTGTTGCTGGAGCTGGACGAGAAGGGTGAGCAAGTCAGCTTCATGACCTTGCTGGGCGGTTTCAACGGCCTGAAGGACACCATCCCGCGTGCCGAAGGTGTGACCATGGACGAGAGCGGTACGCTGTATATCGTCAGTGAGCCGAATCTGTTTTATCGTTTTGAGAAACAGAAATAACTTACGTTTACGTCAGGCATTTCTCAAATAGCGGCATTCGACAGGCATCCCGGTGCGTTTAAGTTTAAATTCAGGCGACCTTGATATCTATTCGCCAGTTTATTCACTGAGCCCGCCCCGATGCGTCGACTTGCCCGCCCCAAACCCGCTTTAGTCATCCTGATTCTGATTGCCCTGGTTGCCGCCGGGGTCGTTGCGCAGCAGTTTCGTCTGTTCGAACGTGCCTGGTTCAACTGGCGGGTGTGGCATCAGCCCGCCGATGAACGCAGCATAGGCCTGGCCGATTACCGCGTGTCCCTGGAGGGCCAGGTGATCGAGGGGCTCGACGACGATGTGTCGGCCCTCACCTACGACCCCGTGCGCAAAAGCCTGTTTACCGTCACCAATAAAAACGCCGAGTTGGTCGAGCTGTCCCTGCAGGGCAAGATCCTGCGGCGGATTCCCCTGGTGGGTTTTGGCGATGCCGAGGCGGTGGAGTTCATCAGCGACAACATCTATGTGATCAGCGACGAGCGCCAGCAGCGGCTGATCAAGGTGCATGTGGATGACGACACCCAGTTTCTCGATGCGGCCGATGCGGAGCAGATGACCCTGGGCGTGCACATTGGCAGCAACAAGGGCTTTGAGGGCCTGGCCTATGACTCGGTGGGCAAGCGCCTGTTTGTCGCCAAGGAACGCGACCCGATGGTGATTTACGAAGTCCACGGTTTTCCCCATTTCAAAGCGGAAAAAACCTACTCGGTACACGTGATCAACAACCCCAAGCGCGATGCCGGGCTGTTTGTGCGCGACCTGTCGAGCCTGCAATACGATGAGCGCAGCGGCCATTTGCTGGCGCTGTCGGATGAGTCATTCCTGGTGCTGGAGCTGGACATCGACGGTCGCCCGCTGAGCAGTCTGTCGCTGCTCAACGGGCGCCACGGCCTGAAAAAGCGTGTGCCCCAGGCCGAAGGCATCGCCATGGACGACGAGGGCACGCTGTATCTGGTCAGTGAGCCGAACCTGTTCTACGTGTTCAAAAAGCCCTGATCAGAACATCCACTGCACGCTGTGTTACATAAATCCAGCGTGGAGCACATACCAAATGGGAGAGGGGGCTTGCCCCTCCCACATTGGAACTGCCACATTGGAGTTGTGGTGTCTTTAGGCTTTGAGGGTTTTTACGCCTTCCGGGGTGCCCAGCAGCAGCACATCCGCCGGACGTGCGGCGAACAGGCCGTTGGTGACCACGCCAACGATGGCGTTGATCTGCGTCTCCAGCTCCACCGGGTGGGTGATCTGCATGTTGAACACATCGAGGATAATGTTGCCGTTATCGGTCAGCACGCCTTCGCGGTACACCGGGTCGCCGCCCAGTTTCACCAGCTCGCGGGCCACGTGGCTGCGGGCCATCGGGATGACTTCCACCGGCAGCGGGAAAGCACCGAGTACCGGCACCAGCTTGCTGGCGTCGGCGATGCAAATGAAGGTCTTGGCCACGGCCGCGACGATTTTCTCGCGGGTCAGGGCTGCGCCGCCGCCCTTGATCAGGTTCAGGTGTTCATCGCTTTCGTCCGCGCCGTCGATGTAGAACTCCAGGTCGCTCACGGTGTTGAGCTCGTACACCGGAATGCCATGGCCTTTAAGGCGTGCGGCGGTCGCTTCGGAGCTGGCCACGGCGCCATCGAACGCGCCTTTGTGCTGGGCCAGCGCATCGATAAAGCAGTTGGCAGTGGAGCCGGTGCCGACACCGACGACGCTCTTGTCGTCGAGTTTGGGAAGGATTAAATCGACGGCGGCCTGGGCCACTGCCTGTTTGAGTTGATCCTGGGTCATGCGGGCTCCGGAGCGGGCGGGGAGTTATCGAGGGCGGCGAGTATACCCCAACAAACCTTGGGATTCGTGTGGTCTCCCGGCCAAAAGCCGGGTTAGACTCCGTGGTCCTGCCCAACCCCCGAAGTAGATGCCTGCCGATGCTTGAACACTACGTCAAAAAGATCCTCACCTCGCGCGTTTACGACGTTGCCGTAGAAACACCCTTGCAGACTGCCCGCCAGCTTTCCGAGCGGCTGGGCAATCAGATTTGGCTCAAGCGCGAAGACTTGCAGCCGGTGTTCTCGTTCAAGATTCGCGGCGCCTACAACAAACTGACCCAGCTCAGTGCCGAAGAACGCGCACGCGGCGTGGTCACCGCCTCGGCGGGCAACCATGCCCAGGGCCTGGCCCTGGCGGCCAAGGTGCTGGGGGTCAAGGCGACCATCGTGATGCCCAAGACCACGCCGGAAATCAAGGTCGAAGGCGTGCGCTCCCGTGGCGGCAAAGTGGTACTGCACGGCGATTCCTTCCCGGAGGCGCTGGCCTATTCGCTCAAGCTGGTCGATGAAAAAGGCTACGTCTACATTCACCCCTACGATGATCCGCACACCATTGCCGGGCAGGGCACGGTGGCGATGGAAATCCTGCGCCAGCACCCCGGGCCGCTGGATGCGATCTTCGTACCGGTGGGCGGCGGCGGGCTGATCGCCGGTATCGCGGCGTACGTGAAATACCTGCGTCCGGAGATCAGGATCATCGGCGTCGAGCCGGACGACTCCAACTGCCTGCAAGCGGCGATGGCCGCCGGTGAGCGTGTGGTGTTGCCGACCGTGGGCATCTTCGCCGATGGCGTGGCGGTGGCGCAGATCGGCCAGCACACCTTCGACATCTGCAAAGACTATGTGGATGAAGTGATCACCGTCAGCACCGATGAAATCTGTGCAGCGATCAAGGACATCTACGACGACACCCGCTCCATCACCGAGCCGGCCGGTGCGTTGGGCGTCGCCGGGATCAAGAAGTACGTCGAGACCCGCGGCGTCAGCGGCAAGACCTTTGTCGCCATCGATTCGGGCGCCAACGTCAACTTCGACCGCCTGCGCCATGTAGCCGAACGTGCCGAGCTGGGTGAAGGCCGCGAAGCCATCATCGCCGTGACCATTCCCGAGAAGCCGGGCAGCTTCAAGGCGTTCTGCGAGGCGGTGGGCAAGCGCCAGATTACCGAATTCAACTACCGCTATCACACCGGCAGCGAGGCCCACATCTTCGTCGGCGTGCAGACCCACCCGGAAAACGATCCGCGCAGTGCGTTGATCGCAAGCCTCACGGACCAGGGTTTCCCGGTGCTGGACCTGACCGAAAACGAATTGGCCAAGCTGCATATCCGCCATATGGTGGGTGGTCACGCCGCCAAGGTCAGCGACGAGCTGGTGTTTCGTTTTGAGTTCCCCGAACGGCCGGGGGCGTTGTTCAACTTTCTTAACAAACTGGGCGGGCGCTGGAATATCTCGATGTTCCACTATCGCAACCACGGCGCGGCCGATGGCCGTGTGGTTGCCGGCCTGCAAGTGCCGGCGGACGAGCGCCACCTGGTGCCGGCGGCCCTGGCGGAAATCGGCTACCCGTACTGGGATGAAAGCGAAAACCCGGCCTACCAGTTGTTCCTCGGTTGAGCGACTAAGCTGACTGAGCGGCCTTCAAGGAATCGAGACTATGGAAACGCTGACCACCCTCAAGGTTATCCACATCGCCGCCACCGTATTGCTGCTGCTCAGCGGCCTCGGCCTGGCGGTACTGGCCTGGCGCAAGCGCAGCGCCGGGCCGGCGGTGACTGTGCAACGGCCGTGGGCATTTGTGTGGCTGCTGATGGGCATTTGCCTGCTCAGCATGCCGTTCACCGGTTGGTGGCTGGTGCACCTGACTGGCTGGCCGCTGGGGCAAACCTGGATTCTGGGCTCCAGCATTCTCTATACCGTGGCGGCGCTGGCATGGTTCTGGCTGGTGGCGCGGCTTAATCGCTTGCGTAGAGGCGAGGGTGGCAGCCTGAATTTCACTGTGGTGCTGGCGATGGTGAGCCTGGTGGGGTTTGTGGCGATTGCCGGGCTCATGGGGGCCAAGCCCGTGTAGGAGCGAGCTTGCTCGCGAAGAACGTCAACGATGACGCGGGTATCCTGGATGCACGCGGCGCTCTCAGGTTTTTCGCGAGCAAGCTCGCTCCTACAGGGTTGGGGGGGTCAACTGCGCAGCGTAATCACCGGCCAGCCGCGCCGTTCAGCCTCAGCACGAAGATTGGGGTCCGGGTCCACCGCCACCGGGTGTGTCACCTGCTCCAGCAACGGCAAATCATTCATCGAGTCGCTATAGAAGTAGCTGTCCTCCAGGCTATACCCGGTCTCCTCCAGCCAACGGTTCAAACGCGTCACCTTGCCTTCGCGAAAGCACGGCACATCGGTGCTGCGTCCGGTGTAGCGGCCATTTTCCATCTCGCATTCGGTGGCAATCAGGGTTTCAACGCCCAGGCGTGCGGCAATCGGCGCGGTGACGAAACGGTTGGTGGCGGTGATGATCACCAGCTTGTCGCCGGCGGCGCGGTGTTTGGCCAGCAGTTCCAGCGCCTTGGGCAAGATGATCGGCTCGATGCAGTCGCGCATATAGTCGTTGTGCCATTCGTCCAGCTGAGCCATTTCGGTGCGGCCGAGGATTTCCAGGCAGAAGTTCAGGTAAGCGGCGTTGTCCAGCGTGCCGGCCAGGTAGTCCTGATAAAACTCGTCGTTGCGGGCCTTGTAGGCCACCGCATCGAGAATCCCGCGTTCACACAGGTAATCGCCCCAGGCGTGGTCGCTGTCACCGCCGATCAGGGTGTTGTCCAAGTCGAATAAAGCCAGGCGCATTGCAGTTACTCGCTGAAAAGTCTGTAAAAAGGCGTCCAGAATACGGTCTTTTCACAAGAGTGCACATAAGGTAAGAAGCCTCGTTGCCGCTGGAGGAAGCTTTGTGGAACAATGCGGTGATATGCGTTTGCGAGGTTGTTGCCGTGATCGACCCCGATGGTTTCCGTCCTAATGTCGGGATTATTCTCACGAATGATGCCGGACAGGTGCTATGGGCTCGCCGAATCAACCAAGATGCCTGGCAGTTTCCTCAAGGTGGGATCAACCCCGATGAAACCCCTGAAGACGCCTTGTACCGTGAGTTGAACGAAGAAGTCGGCCTTGAGCGCGAAGATGTGCAAATTCTGGCCTGTACCCGTGGCTGGTTGCGCTATCGTTTGCCGCAACGCCTGGTGCGTACCCACAGCCAACCGCTGTGTATCGGCCAGAAGCAGAAGTGGTTTCTCCTGCGCCTGATCTCCAATGAGCAGCGGGTGCGGATGGATTTGACCGGTAAACCGGAGTTCGATGGCTGGCGCTGGGTCAGTTATTGGTACCCGCTGGGCCAGGTGGTGACATTCAAGCGCGAGGTTTATCGTCGCGCTCTCAAAGAGCTTGCCCCGCGCCTTTTATCGCGCGACTGACGACGGAGTTCGACCCCGAGCCATGCTCAATACGCTGCGCAAGATCGTCCAGGAAGTTAACTCCGCCAAGGATCTCAAGGCGGCGTTGGGGATTATTGTGTTGCGCGTCAAGGAAGCCATGGGCAGCCAGGTCTGCTCGGTTTACCTGCTGGACCCCGAGACCAACCGTTTTGTGCTGATGGCCACGGAGGGCTTGAACAAGCGCTCCATCGGCAAAGTCAGCATGGCGCCCAATGAAGGTCTGGTGGGCCTGGTGGGGACGCGTGAAGAACCCCTGAACCTTGAAAATGCGGCCGATCACCCGCGTTATCGCTACTTTGCCGAAACCGGCGAAGAACGCTACGCCTCGTTCCTCGGTGCGCCGATCATTCACCACCGCCGCGTTGTCGGCGTGCTGGTCATCCAACAGAAAGAACGCCGTCAGTTCGACGAAGGTGAAGAAGCCTTCCTGGTGACCATGAGCGCGCAGCTCGCCGGGGTGATCGCCCACGCCGAGGCCACCGGCTCGATTCGCGGCCTGGGGCGCCAGGGCAAGGGCATCCAGGAAGCCAAGTTCGTCGGCGTGCCGGGTTCGCCGGGTGCCGCCGTGGGTACCGCCGTGGTCATGCTGCCACCGGCCGACCTCGACGTGGTGCCGGACAAGACCGTCGATGACATCGACGCTGAGATCAAACTGTTCAAGACCGCCCTGGAAGGCGTGCGCGCCGACATGCGCAACCTGTCGACCAAGCTGGCGACCCAGTTGCGCCCCGAAGAGCGTGCGCTGTTCGATGTCTACCAGATGATGCTGGACGACGCGTCCCTGGGTAACGAAGTCAAGACCGTGATCAAGACCGGCCAGTGGGCCCAGGGCGCACTGCGCCAGGTGGTCACCGATCACGTCAACCGTTTCGAAATGATGGACGACGCCTACCTGCGCGAACGTGCCTCGGATGTACGCGACCTGGGTCGCCGTCTGCTCGCCTACCTGCAGGAAGACCGCACCACCAACCTGGTCTACCCCGACAACACCATCCTGATCAGCGAAGAACTGACCGCCACCATGCTCGGCGAAGTGCCTGAGGGCAAACTGGTGGGCCTGGTCTCTGTATTGGGTTCGGGCAACTCCCACGTGGCGATCCTGGCCCGTGCCATGGGCATCCCGACGGTGATGGGCCTGGTGGACCTGCCGTATTCCAAAGTGGATGGTATCGACATGATCGTCGATGGCCATCGCGGCGAAGTCTTCACCAACCCCAGCGAATTGCTGCGCAAGCAATACGCCGAGGTGGTCGAGGAAGAGAAACAGCTGGCGCTGGGCCTGGACTCATTGCGCGAACTGCCGTGCGTGACCATCGACGGCCACCGTGTGCCACTGCTGGTCAACACCGGCCTGCTGGCCGATGTGGCCCGTGCGCAACAGCGCGGCGCGGAAGGGGTAGGGCTGTATCGCACCGAAGTGCCGTTCATGATCAACCAGCGTTTCCCGAGTGAGAAGGAGCAGCTGGCGATTTATCGCGAGCAACTGCAAGCCTTCCATCCGTTGCCGGTGACCATGCGCAGCCTGGATATCGGCGGCGACAAGTCACTGTCGTATTTCCCGATCAAGGAAGACAACCCCTTCCTCGGCTGGCGCGGTATTCGCGTCACCCTCGACCACCCTGAAATTTTCCTGGTGCAGACCCGCGCCATGCTCAAGGCCAGCGAAGGCCTGAACAACCTGCGTATCCTGCTGCCGATGATCTCCGGCACCCACGAGCTGGAAGAAGCCCTGCACCTGATCCACCGCGCCTGGGGCGAAGTGCGCGACGAAGGCGCCGACGTGCCGATGCCGCCGATTGGCGTGATGATCGAAATTCCGGCGGCGGTGTATCAGGCCAAGGAGCTGGCGCGGCAGGTGGACTTCCTGTCCGTGGGCTCCAACGACCTGACCCAGTACCTGCTGGCCGTGGACCGCAACAACCCACGGGTCGCCGACCTTTACGACTACCTGCACCCGGCCGTGCTGCAAGCGCTGCAACACGTCGTGCGCGACGCCCATGCCGAAGGCAAGCCGGTGAGTATCTGCGGGGAAATGGCCGGCGACCCGGCGGCGGCGGTGCTGTTGATGGCGATGGGCTTTGACAGCCTGTCGATGAACGCCACCAACTTGCCGAAAGTGAAGTGGATGCTGCGCCAGGTTGAATTGAGCATGGCCAAGGATTTGCTGGCCGAGCTGATGACCATCGACAACCCGCAGGTTATCCACAGCTCGCTGCAATTGGCGCTGAAGAATCTGGGGCTGACGCGGATGATCAATCCGGCTTCTGCCAAGACTCTCTAGAGACATGCGCTGATCAAAAATGTGGGAGGGGGCAAGCCCCCTCCCACATTTGATTTTTGGTGTGATTAAAGATTGAGTTCGACTTCACCCAGCCTGCCACCCTGCGGCCCGAAACTGCGCTCCACCATCCGCCGCGTGCCGTCGGCATTCACAATCAGCGCCGTGCTCGCCCGTGTTCCGTAACTGGGGCTGGCGATAAATACGCTCGACAACAGGCTCTCCGTCGCCAGGCCGACGCCGGTATCCGGCAGCTCGGCGAACGGTGCGGTCTGCGGGTCGCTCAAGATATCCAGCAACGCCTGTGGCTGCGGATCGTCGAGGATGTCTGCGAGTGCGGCCCTGGCCTTGAGCAACTTCGGCCAGGGCGTATCCAGCCCGGCATTGGACAAACCGTACACGCCGGCCTTCAACCGCGTCGGCGTGGTCTCGTTGGCGTTGTAATGCCACAGTTGGTCCGGTGTGCCTACCAGCAGGTTGAACCCGGCGTATTCAATCGAGCGGCCATTAACATCGGCCAGATAATCGTCAATCGACAGCGAACCACTGAGAAAACGCGCCACCAGTTCGCCACGGGACTTGCGTGACGGTGGCTGGTGCGGGTCGCGGATATTGGTCAGTGCGGCAAAGCGCCCGTCGGCGTTAACCCCCAGCCAGGTCCCGCCCGCTTCCTGGTCGCGACCGGCATAGACCTGGGGTAGATCCGGCCATTGCGCCAGGGGCAGGCTGGGCCGGGCGTAGAACTCATCGCGGTTGGCCGCGACGATCAGCGGCTGGGCATGGCCCGGCCGCCAGGCAAAGACAATCAGGCACATCGGGCGATCCCTTATGTGTTTTTCCTCACTCTACCCACACAACTGCGAGCGTTCCATCGCAACGAAGTTGGGCCGCGCACCTTCCATCCGTTAACATGCCGGGCCGTTGGGTGTGTATGTGAACTTCTTAATTTGATCTCGCAGCTGTAACGCAGGCTTAATCGCGCATCGGCATGGTCCGATGCGTCATGACTAAATGTTTAACGAGGAGTCGCAATGCTGCCTTACCCGCAGATCGATCCGGTGGCCCTGGCCATCGGTCCGCTGAAAATCCACTGGTACGGGTTGATGTACCTGATCGGCATCGGCGGTGCCTGGCTGCTGGCTTCCCGGCGCCTGAACCGTTTCGACCCGACCTGGACCAAGGAGAAGCTCTCCGACATGGTGTTCTGGATGTCGATGGGGGTAATCGTCGGCGGGCGCCTGGGGTATGTGCTGTTTTACGATTTGTCGGCGTATATCGCCAACCCGACGCTGATCTTCGAGGTGTGGAAGGGTGGCATGGCGTTCCATGGCGGCTTTGTCGGCGTGATGATCGCCGCCTGGTGGTTCGGCCGGCGCAACGGCAAGTCGTTCTTCCAGTTGATGGACTTCGTCGCACCGTTGGTGCCCATCGGCCTGGGCGCCGGGCGCATCGGTAACTTCATCAACGCCGAGCTGTGGGGCAAGCCCACCGACGTGCCGTGGGCCATGGTGTTCCCGCCGTTCAGCGACCCGGCGCAACTGCCGCGCCATCCGTCGCAGCTGTACCAATTCGCCCTGGAAGGTGTGGCACTGTTCCTCATCCTCTACCTCTTTTCGCGCAAACCACGCCCAACCATGGCGGTTTCCGGGATGTTCGCGCTGTTCTACGGGATCTTCCGCTTTATCGTCGAGTTCGTGCGGGTGCCGGATGCGCAGTTGGGCTACCTGGCGTGGGGCTGGCTGACCATGGGCCAGGTCCTCAGTATTCCGATGATCCTGGCGGGCCTGGGCCTGTTGTGGTGGGCATACAACCGTCCGCAACCGCTGAAGAACGCCGCGCTTTAAATTCGAATGCCAGGACCAGGAGGTCCTGGCTTCAACGATACGGGTAATCACATGAAGCAATACCTCGAACTCCTGCACGACGTCGTGACCAATGGCCTGACCAAGGGCGATCGTACCGGCACCGGCACCAAGGCCGTGTTCGCCCGCCAGTATCGGCATAACCTGGCCGACGGCTTCCCGCTGCTGACCACCAAGAAGCTGCACTTCAAAAGCATCGCCAACGAGCTGATCTGGATGTTGAGCGGCAACACCAACATCAAGTGGCTCAACGAAAACGGCGTGCGCATCTGGGACGAATGGGCCACCGAAGACGGCGACCTGGGCCCGGTGTACGGCGAGCAGTGGACCGCCTGGCCCACCAAGGACGGCGGCACGATCAACCAGATCGACTATATGGTTCACACGCTCAAGACCAACCCCAACAGCCGCCGCATCCTGTTCCACGGCTGGAACGTCGAATACCTGCCGGACGAAACCAAGAGCCCCCAGGAAAACGCGCGTAACGGCAAGCAAGCGCTGCCCCCGTGTCACCTGCTCTACCAGGCGTTCGTGCACGACGGCCACCTGTCGATGCAGCTGTACATCCGCAGCTCCGATGTCTTCCTCGGCCTGCCCTATAACACCGCCGCGCTGGCGTTGCTCACCCACATGCTGGCGCAGCAGTGCGACCTGATCCCCCACGAGATCATCGTCACCACCGGCGATACCCACGCCTACAGCAACCACATGGAACAGATCCGCACCCAGCTGGCGCGCACGCCGAAAAAGCTGCCGGAACTGGTGATCAAGCGTAAACCGGCATCGATCTACGACTACAAGTTCGAAGACTTCGAAATCGTTGGCTATGACGCGGATCCGAGCATCAAGGCTGAAGTCGCGATCTAAAGCCTGTCTCGGTAAAAGTGTGGGAGGGGGCAAGCCCCCTCCCACATTTTGATCTGTGTTCACTTGAGGCTAATGGCCGTGGCTTCTGCCCACGTGCGAGGGCTCGGCCTCGCTGGCCGCAATCCCTCCGCTGACTTCCAACTGCTGCAGGATTCCACACGGCTCCCCACCCCCGCAGCGCTGGCGCAGGTCCAGCAATTGCTCCTGCAACGCCAGCAGCCCATCGATCCGCGCCTTTACATGGTGGATATGCTCATCAATCAACGCATTCACGCTTTCGCACTGGTCCTGGGGGCTGTCGCGCAGGCTGAGCAGGCTGCGGATTTCTTCCAGTGTCATGTCGAGGCTGCGGCAGTTGCGGATAAAGATCAGCCGCTCGGTATGCGCCTGGGTGTACACGCGGTAGTTGCCGTCCGTGCGTGCGGGGGGTGGCAGCAGGCCTTCCTTCTCGTAATAACGGATGGTTTCCACCGGGCAGTCGGTGAGTTTGGCCAGTTCGCCGATCTTCATCGCAGCAATCTCCAAATGGGTGCTTGACCCTATAGTGGCTACAGGGTCTTTACTTGGCAACAGGCACCTTTCCGGACGCGACACCATGAGCGATTCCCTCCACACCCCGCACAAGCACGACCACGATCACGATCACAGCGAGCACACGCTCAAGCCGGTGCATGACCACGGCGGCGCCTGCTGTTCCGGCGCTCCGGCACCTGCGCGGGTGCAACTGAGCGACGCTCCCACCGCCGGCTCGCGCCTGAGCACCTTTCGCATCGAAGCGATGGACTGCCCTACCGAACAGACGCTGATCCAGAACAAACTGGGCAAGCTTGCCGGCGTGCAGCAGTTGGACTTCAACCTGATCAACCGCATCCTCGGCGTCACCCACGATTTGCCGAGCACTGCGCCGATCATCGACGCGATCAAATCCATCGGCATGCAGGCCGACCCGATTGAAGAAGGCACGCCTGCTGCCGCCCCGCCTGCCAAGAAGCACTGGTGGCCGCTGGCTGTGTCGGGCGTGGGCGCGTTGGGCGCCGAGGTCCTGCATTTCAGCGGCATTGCACCGACCTGGGTGATCGCCCTGGTGGCATTGGTGTCGATCCTCAGCGGTGGCCTCACCACCTACAAAAAGGGCTGGATTGCCCTGAAAAACCTCAACCTGAACATCAACGCACTGATGAGTATCGCCGTGACCGGCGCGGTGCTGATTGGCCAGTGGCCGGAAGCGGCGATGGTGATGTTCCTGTTTACGGTGGCCGAGTTGATCGAAGCCAAGTCACTGGACCGTGCGCGCAATGCCATCAGCGGCTTGATGCAGATGACCCCGGAACAGGCCACGGTGCGGCAGGCTGATGGTTCCTGGATGGAGCAGGAGGTCAAAAGCATTGATCTTGGCGCCATTGTGCGGGTCAAGCCCGGCGAGCGCATTGGCCTGGACGGCGAGGTGACTGCTGGTCAATCCACCATCGACCAGGCACCGATCACCGGTGAAAGCCTGCCGATTGAGAAGACCGTGGGCGATAAAGTCTTCGCCGGTACGATCAACCAGGCCGGCTCCCTGGAATACAAAGTGACCGCAGCGGCCAACAACTCCACTCTGGCGCGGATCATCCACGCGGTGGAGCAGGCCCAGGGCGCCCGGGCACCGACCCAGCGTTTTGTCGACAGCTTCTCGAAAATCTACACCCCGGCGGTGTTCCTGTTTGCCCTGGGCGTGGCCGTCATCCCGCCGCTGTTCATGGCGGGCGTCTGGTTCGACTGGATCTACCGCGCCCTGGTGTTGCTGGTGGTCGCGTGCCCGTGCGCCCTGGTGATCTCCACCCCGGTGACCATCGTCAGCGGCCTTGCGGCGGCGGCGCGCAAAGGCATCCTGATCAAGGGCGGCGTGTACCTGGAGGGCGGTTACAAGCTCGACTACCTGGCCCTGGACAAGACCGGCACCATCACCCACGGCAAGCCGGTGCAAACCGACTATGTGCCGCTGTTCGACACCGTGCAGGACAGCGCGCCGGCCCTGGCCGCGAGTCTGGCGGGGCGTTCCGACCACCCGGTGTCCCTGGCCATCGCCAACGCGGCGGTGGATAAAAACCTGCCGTCCCACGTTGTGGATAACTTCGAGGCATTGCCCGGGCGTGGTGTGCGCGGTGACATCAACGGCGAAACCTACCATCTGGGCAACCACCGTCTGGTGGAAGACCTCGGGCTGTGCTCGCCGGCGCTGGAGGAGAAACTCTTCGCCCTGGAAAAACAGGGCAAGTCCGTGGTGTTGCTGCTCGACAAGTCCGGCCCACTGGCCTTGTTCGCGGTGGCCGACACCGTCAAGGACAGCAGCCGCGAAGCCATCCGGCAACTGCACGACCTGGGCGTCAAGACCTTGATGCTGACCGGCGATAACACCCACACCGCCCAGGCGATTGCGGCTCAAGTCGGTATCGATCAGGCCCGGGGCGACTTGTTGCCCACCGACAAGCTGCAAGCGATTGAAACGCTCTACGGCCAGGGCTACCGCGTCGGCATGGTCGGCGACGGCATCAATGACGCCCCGGCCCTGGCCCGTGCCGAAATCGGCTTCGCCATGGCTGCGGCGGGCACCGACACCGCGATCGAGACCGCCGACGTGGCATTGATGGACGATGACCTGCGCAAGATTCCCGCATTCATCCGGCTCTCCAGGCAAACGTCGAGTATCCTCAAGCAGAACATCGCCCTGGCGCTGGTGATCAAGGCGATTTTCCTGGCGGTCACGTTCCTCGGCATGGCGACCATGTGGATGGCGGTGTTCGCCGACATGGGCGTCAGCCTGCTGGTGGTGTTCAATGGCCTGCGCCTGTTGCGCAAGTAGACGATGAGAGGGCGGTGTGCTGAGTGCTGAGCTGAAGGCGTTTTACAAGGTCGCCCGCCTGGGCAGCATCACCCAGGCGGCGAAAAAACTCGGCCTGAGCCAGCCCACGGTCACCACCCAGATTCGCAACCTGGAAAGCCAATACGGCGTTGAACTGTTCTACCGTGGCGGTCGCCGTCTGACGGTGAGCGATGAAGGCGCGCGGTTGTTGCCGATGGTCAAGGCGCTGTTGCAGCAGGAAGCGGATATCGAGTTTTTCCTGCGTAACAATGGCCAGGTTCAAGGCGCGCTGAGGATCGCCGCGACGGCGCCGTACTACATCCTCGATCTGGTCAAAGCCTTTCGCGAACGCCTGCCGCAAGTGGAAGTGTCGGTGGAAATCGGCAACTCCCAGCAGGTGCTCGAAGCGCTGGACGACTACCGTGTCGACGTCGCCGCCTCGTCGCAATTGCTGGAGGACGCGCGCCTGGTGCGTCGTGTGCTCGGCACTGATCCTCTGGTATTGGCGGTGCATCGCAACCATCCGTTGGCCAGGCTTGATCATGTGCCGTTGACTGCGCTGGCCGGGCATACGCTGCTGATGCGTGAGGCGGGGTCCACCACCCGCAGACTGACGGAAGACATGCTCCAGGGCGCTGGCGTCAGCTACGGGCCGCTGCTGGAAATCGGCAGTCGTGAGTCGATCCGCGAGGCGGTGCTGCGCAATATCGGCATCAGCATCATTGCGCGGCAGGAAGTGCCCCATGATCCGCAGCTGAAGGTGCTGACCCTTGAGAATGCGCCGCAGATTCCGGAGTATCTGTACTGCCTCAAGGAGCGCAAAGGTGCGCGGCTGCCGGCGGCTTTCCTTGGCCTTGCCCAGGAAATGTCGCCAATTTGATCGTTCCCACGCTCCGCGTGGTAACGCCTCCCGGGACGCTCCGCGTCCCGCTTGATCATGCTCACCTCCAAGAGCCCAACCCAAATCCACCAATACCCCTATCACGCCCTTTTGCCCTTCTGCCACATCAGCGAAGTATTCCCCCCCTAGCATGGCCTTCATCCGATCGATGAGGCGCCACCATGAACACAGCCCTGACCCACCCCGGCGCACCGATGAAGGTGCGCGGTCTCCAGAAACGTTTCGGCGCCTTTACCGCGCTCGATAACGTGTCGCTGGATGTCGCCGCCGGCGAGCTGGTGTGCCTGCTGGGCCCGTCCGGCTGCGGCAAGACCACCATGCTGCGCTGCATCGCCGGCCTTGAGCACCAGGACAGCGGCGAAATTTACCTGGGTGACCGCGATGTTTCCCGGCTGCCGCCCCAGGCGCGGGACTACGGCATCCTGTTCCAGTCCTACGCGCTGTTTCCCAACCTGACCGTAGAAGCGAACATCGGCTACGGCCTTACCGGCAGCGGTCGCGATGAGGTACGCAAGCGTGTCGGGCAGATGCTTGAACTGGTCGGCCTGCTCGGCAGCGAAAAGAAATACCCCGGCCAATTGTCCGGCGGGCAACAGCAGCGGGTAGCCCTGGCGCGGGCCCTGGCGCCGGCACCTTCGTTATTGCTGCTGGATGAACCGATGTCGGCCCTCGACGCCCAGGTTCGCGAGCATCTGTGCACCGAACTGCGCCAACTGCAACGACGCCTGGGCATCACCACGCTGATGGTTACCCACAATCAGGACGAAGCCATGCTGATGGCCGACCGTATCGCCGTGATGAACAACGGCAAGGTCGAGCAATACGCGACGCCCCAAGACATCTACGACCGCCCGGCCACGCCGTTCGTGGCGGAATTTGTCGGCCAGGGCAACTGGTTGCCGTTCAGCCGCAACAGCGCCAGCCACGCCCAGGTCGGTGGGCTGAAGATGCGCCTGGCCGACGACGCCGGCATGGCCACCTCCGGTCGTCTGTTCTGCCGGCCGGAAGCCATCAGCGTGAATCCGCCGGTGCATGAAGAAAACCTGTTTGCGGCCAAGGTGCGCGAGATCACGTTTCTGGGCAACCGCTGCCGCATGAGCTTCGAACTGGCGCAGCTGCCGGGCCACGCGTTGCTGGCCGAACTTGCACCACACGACATGCCGCGCCTGGGCAGCCAGGATATCTGGGTGGCGTTGCCGCCGCGCAGCCTGCAGGTGTTTGCCTGAGATGGCTGCGATCATGAGCGTGCCGCTGCCGCGTCAGGCGGCCCGCGCCGGGTGGGGTGACCGCCTCTTCGTGGTCGGCGGCAAATGGCTCTGGCTGGGCCTGTTGGTGGTGGCGGTGCTGCTGCCGCTGCTGGCGATCTTCTGGCGTGGCTTCAGCAGCGAAGCTGGGCAGGGCGGCGGCCTGATCGCCGCACGTGAATTGCTGACCAGCGCCAATTTCCACTGGTTGCTGGGCAATAGCCTGAAAGTCTCCCTGAGCGTAGCCGCCATCGTCGTACCGCTGGCCTATCTGTTTGCCTACGCGCTGCAGCGCACCTTGATTCCCGGCAAGGTGATCTGGCGCGGCGTGTCGCTGCTGCCGTTGATGGCGCCCTCGATGTTGCCGGGCATCGCGCTGGTGTACCTGTTCGGCAACCAGGGGCTGTTGCGTGGGTTGCTCTCGGACAATATCTACGGCTTCTGGGGCATTGTCCTGGGCGAAGTGATTTACACCTTCCCACACGCCCTGATGATTCTGCTGTCCGCATTGTCGCTGGCGGATGCGCGCTTGTTCGACGCAGCCTCCAGCATGGGCGCCAGCCCCGCCCGGGCGTTTCGCAGCATCACCTGGCCGGCCACGCGCCAGGCGGTGTTCGCGGCGTTCTGTTTGGTGTTTACGTTGACGATCACCGACTTCGGCGTGCCGGTGGTGGTGGGTGGGGACTACCAGGTGCTGGCCCTGGAAGCCTACAAGGCCGTGGTCGGTCAGCAACAATTCGGGCGCGGCGCGTTGATCGGCATGGTGCTGCTGTTGCCGGCGCTGTTCAGCTTTGGCGTGGATGCGTGGTTGCGCCGCCGTCACGGTGATGCCATGAGCGGCCGTGCCCAGGTCTTTCAGCCGCTGCCGTCGCGTCCAAGGGATGGCTGCTACCTGGCCATCGTGCTGCTGATCTGCGCGGCCCTGCTGCTGGTGTTCGGCATGGCGGTGTATTCCTCGCTGGTCAAATTCTGGCCCTATAACCTGTCGCTGTCGCTCAACCACTATCAGTTCGAAGACACCGCCGGTGGCGGTTGGCTGGCCTATCGCAACAGCCTGACCATGGCACTGTGCACGGCGCTGATCGGCAGTGTGCTGATCTTCACCGGTGCCTATTTGATGGAAAAAACCAAGGGCCAAAAGGGCCTGAACCTGGCCCTGCGCCTGCTCAGCTTTGTGCCGATGGCCGTGCCGGGCCTGGTGCTTGGCCTGGGCTATGTGTTCTTTTTCAACCTCGGCGGCAACCCGCTGCATGTGTTCTACGGCAGCATGGCACTGCTGGTGGTGTGCACCATTGCTCACTATCTGACCACCGCACAAATGACCGCCACCACCGCACTGCGCCAACTGGACGCCGAATTCGAAGCCGCCGCGTTGTCCCTCAAGGCGCCGCTCTACCGCCATTACCTGAAAGTGACGGTGCCGATCTGCCTGCCCGCGCTGCTGGATATTCTGCGTTACCTGTTCGTGTCGGCAATGACCACCGTCTCCGCTGCGATCTTTCTCTACAGCCCCGACACCATCCTCGCCGCCGTCGCCGTGTTGAACATGGACGACGCCGGCAATGTGGGCGGTGCGGCGGCCATGTCGACCCTGATTCTGTTCACCTCAGGCAGCGTTTCGTTGCTGCTGGCGTGGGCTTCACGTGGCGCCTTGCGCCGCTCCCAAGCCTGGCGCCAGACCGCGCCCGGGCAATGATCCTTCAAAGGAGGTATTCCATGTTCAAGCCCCTGGCGCTGGTCGCTGCCGTACTCACTGCATTCAGCCTGAATGCCTTCGCCAAGACTGAGCTGACCGTGTACACGGCCCTCGAAGCCGAACAGTTGAAGACCTACAAAAAGGCCTTCGAACAGGCCAACCCCGACATCGAGATCAAGTGGGTGCGCGACTCCACCGGCATCATCACCGCCAAACTGCTGGCCGAGAAAGACCGCCCGCAGGCTGACGTGGTCTGGGGTCTGGCCGCCTCCAGCCTGGCGATACTCGACCAGCAAGGCATGCTCGATACCTATGCCCCGAAAGACTTGGACAAGATCGGCAAAAACTACCGCGACGCCGCCAACCCGCCGGCCTGGGTCGGCATGGACGTGTGGGCCGCCACCATCTGCTTTAACACCGTCGAAGCCGAAAAGCAGGGCCTCACCAAGCCGGTGAGCTGGCAGGACCTGACCAAGCCTGAGTACAAGGGCAAGATCGTGATGCCCAACCCGGCCTCCTCCGGCACCGGCTTCCTGGACGTGAGCGCCTGGTTGCAGACCTTCGGCGAGAAGCAGGGCTGGCAGTACATGGATGACCTGCACCAGAACATCGGCCAGTACGTGCACTCCGGCTCCAAGCCGTGCAAGTTGGCGGCATCCGGTGAGTTCCCAATCGGGATTTCGTTTGAGTACCCGGCCGTGCAGTTGAAGCGCCAGGGCGCACCGCTGGACATCATCCTGCCCAAAGAGGGCCTGGGCTGGGACATCGAAGCCACCGCGGTGATCAAGGGCACGACCCATGCCGAGGCTGCGAAAAAACTGGCGGACTTCTCTGCAAGCCCGGCGGCGATGGCGTTGTACAAGGACAATTTCGCCGTGCTCGCCCAACCGGGGATCGCCAAACCGCAGACTGAATTGCCCGCCGATTACGAGCAGCGGTTGATCAAGAACGACTTTGTGTGGGCGTCGAAGCATCGCGACAGCATTCTGGCTGAGTGGCGCAAGCGTTATGACGGGAAGTCGGAAAAGCAGTAACCGATCGTTCCCACGCTCCGCGTGGTAACGCCGCTCTGGACGCTCCGCGTCCGCTCTTGAACGTCGTGACGCAGAGCGTCACTGGATGAGTTCCCACGCGGAGCGTGGGAACGAGAGGACGGTATGAGTAGTGATCTGTTAATTGTCGGCGCCGGCATCCTCGGCCTCTCCCATGCCTACGCCGCCGCCAAGCGCGGCCTCAAGGTCAAGGTCTTCGAACGCAGCGCCACGCCCCTGGGCGCGTCGGTGCGTAACTTCGGCCAGGCGCTGGTCACCGGCCAACCGCCGGGGCCGATGCTCGACCTGGCAAGGGAAAGCCGCGCTATCTGGGGGCATTGGGCGCAGGTGGCCGGCCTTGCGCTCAAGCGCAATGGCTCCTACCTGTTTGCCCGTACCGAAGCCGAAGCGCATCTGCTCGAAGCCTTTTGCCGCGGGCGTGCCCGCGAGCACGGCTACAACGTCGAGCTGCTGCAAGGCGCGGCCTTGAATGACCTGTACGCCGGCCAGTTCCGCCATCACCGCGCCGCGCTGCATGGCAGGGACGACCAGCAACTCTATTCACGCGAAGCGATTCCGGCGCTGATCAACTACCTGGCGCAAGCGCTGAACGTGGAGTTTCACTTTTCCACCTTGGTGCATGACGTCGAGCCGGGCCAGTTGCACAGCACGGCGGGGCGTTTTCGCGGCGAGCAGATCATTGTGTGTTCCGGTCACGACTACCAGACCCTGCTGGCCGATTCGATGGCCGCACTCAACCCGCAAGTCTGCCGCCTGCAAATGCTGCGGGCACGGCCGGCGCATGACCTGAACCTGCAACATGCGCTGCTGACCGGCCTCAGTTGCGTGCATTACGGTGCGTTTGCCGACTTGCCCGAGGCCGCCGCGGTACAGGCGCAGATCCTGCGCGAAACGCCGTACTTGCAGGCGCACGGGATTCACCTGCTGATCAGCCCCACGCCCCATGGCGAGTTGATCATCGGCGATTCCCATGATTACGGCAGCGATGCATCGCCCTTCAACGCCGAACAGGTCGATGACTGGCTGATCGAACTGGCCGAGCAGACCCTGGGCTGCAAGATCCAGGTGGTGGAGCGTTGGCAGGGTGTGTATGGCTCGCGTGGGCCCGCGCCGTTTTCATTTGTCCAGGCGGCTGCGGGCATCAGCGCCGCGTTGATGCATACCGGTGTGGGCATGAGCGTTGGCCCGGCGATGGCCGAGCGAAATATCACCACAGTGTGGGGGCCTGAGTGATGACTCGGGAGCGCTTGCTTGCCGAGCTGTTCGGCCTGTACGAACGCCATGGCACGGCGGATTACATCGGCGAGCCGGTGTCGCAGATCGAGCACATGTCCCAGGCCGCGCAGCTCGCGATGGCCGAAGGCTTTGACGATGAAGTGGTGCTGGCGGCGTTCTTCCACGATATCGGCCACCTCTGTGGGCAGGGTGGCGAGGGCATGGGTGGGTATGGCGTGCTCAGCCATGAGCGGCTTGGCGCAGATTACCTGCGCCGTGCAGGCTTCAGCGAACGCATGGCGAAGTTGGTGGAATATCACGTACAAGCCAAGCGTTACCTGACCTTCAAGCAGCCGGACTATTACGCACAGTTGAGCGAGGCCAGCCGCCGCACGCTGGCGTATCAGGGAGGTGTGATGACCGCGCAGCAAGCACAGGCGTTCGAGCAGGACCCGCTCTGTCACATCAGCCTGCGCATGCGCCATTGGGACGAACAGGCCAAGCAAATGCACATCTCGTTGCTGGACCTTGAAGTGCTCAAGGCCAAGGCCCTGCGACTATTGGCCGATCAGGACGCGCCCAGCCGCTGAGCCAGCGCCTGGATTTGCGCCTGACGCTCGGCCTGGTTCAACTTGGGGTGTGGGTTGAGCGACGACCATTGCGGATAGGCGCGGGCCCTGTTCAATGCGTCCGGCAGCTTGCCTTCGCGCCAGGTCTTGTCCTGGGGCGTGTCGACTTTGATGCTGTGCATGGCCGCATGGCCGCGCAGGTTCAAGGCCTTGACCAACTGGCGCTGGCGCAGGGCGAGCAGGCGCAGCACGCTGTCGTCGACGGTCAGCTCGCGCTGGCCCTTGATCTTGCCGAGCAGGCGACTGCCGTAGCTGCGTGCGGTTTGCAGGGCGCCGCC
>NZ_CVTU01000101.1:18599-20850 GCF_900004965.1 Pseudomonas sp. 44 R 15 | reverse complement strand
TTTTGCGCTTTTCAAAAGTGAGCCGCCGTCAGGGCGGAACCCTAAGTGGCCGTGACCGCAGAAACGGATATGTACTCGATCTGATCCAACATCCCGGCCGGCTCTGAGGCCGCTATCGGGGGCAAGCCCCCTCCCACATGTTGAACCGAGGTCGACCTACCAGACCGGTCAGTTCTCTTCTCCCTCCGCCAACAGCGCAATCCCCGCCACAATCACCGCCACACCCACCCAGTGCAAAACGCTGATGTGCTCCCCCAGCCCCAGCCAGGACCCCAGCAGCACCGCCACAAACACCAGCGAACTCAGTGGAAAGGCCAAAGACAAACTGCTGCGCCGCAGGATCAGCATCCACACAAAAAAAGCGCCGAGATAACTGGCAATCGCCGCCAGAATCCCGGGGTTGCGCGCCACCTGTGTCAGCCACTGCCAGTTGAAATCCATCTGGCCCAATTGATCACCGGCCACCTTGGTAAACAGTTGCCCGGCACTTTCAGTGGCGATCAACAGCGCCCACAGCACCAACGTGCCAAGACGCCCATGCAGCCAGCCCGTATCGAGGGTTTGCGTACTCATGCCTGGCCTCCCGCAATCGCCACCAACATCACACCGAAAGTAATCACCAGCGTGCCCAGCCAACGCCGTCGGCTGACGGTTTCCTTGAGCACGACCCTGCCCGCCAGCACCACCAGGCAATAGGCCAACGCCGCCAGCGGAAACAGCAGGCTCAACGGCGCACGGGACAAAGCTTCGAGCCAGACGAAAAACTCGATCACATAAGCCCCGACGCCGGCCCAGAGCAGCGGCGCATTGAACACCTGGCCCCAGAACGCGCGCAGGCGAAAACCGCCCTCAAGTTGCGGTAAACGGTCCACGCCCAGCTTGAAACACAACTGGCCAATCACATCGAGAACAATCGAAAACGCCAGCAACAGCACCACGGTCAGGGTCACGGGAACAGCTCCTCAAACAGGTCGATCAAGGCTTCATTGGTCGCCGCATTGCGCTGCAAATCCTGCGCGCTCCACCGCTCGGGCGGTGGCTGGTCGGACTTGGCCTCCCAGCGCTTGAAGGCGTTGCTGAAGGCCGGCGGCGCAAACTCGCCGCACACGTCGATGCCAAGGATGCGTTTATGCGCCGCCAACGCCCGCAGGGCCTGGAGCAAGTGGCTCAGGCGCATGCCACCCTGGTCCCAATTGGTGGCGGCGTCTTCGCTGGCCAGTACGTCTTTGTCGATGGTGATCCAGATCGCTTCGGTGGGCAGGCTGGCGATCATCTCCTTGAGGAAGGCCGCCCAATCCAGTTCCGCCAGGTTGCGCCAGTGCAGGTGGTTTTCCTGCTGTTGGTGCCCGGCGCCATCGCCGATCCGCCCCCACACCTGCGACGGCGGGTGCTGCCAGGGAAACAGCTGCAATTGCCCGCGCTTGAGGGCGCCAAGGTTACCGCCGCGCAGTTGCGGGTTATGCAGGTCGTCACTGCAAGGCCCCAGGGTGACGATGCGTTTGATCGCCGGCATTTTCAGTGCGCGGTTGACCCACGAACCACAGTGACGCTTGGGCGCAAAGCGCACCCAGTCGGGGTGGTTGTCGAAGTGGATAAGGCTGACGGGCTCCTTCAGGTCGGCCAGGAACGCCGGCGTGAGGTGGTGGTAGTCGCCGGAGCCGACGAACAGGATTTCCGGGCGTGCATTGCTGGGTCGTGGCCGTTGGGCCAGGCGCTCTACAAAGCGCTTCCAGGTTTTTTCCGTGGACCATAGGCGCAGTTTCGGGCCCAGGTCCAGCAGATCGAGGCGCGTCGCCCGGCCGCTGGCCAACCGCCGGGCAATCGGCGCCTGACCGGTGAGGCTGTGGTCGAGGTCAAGAATGTTCAAGGTAATGTTTCACCCCTAATGGCAGCGCCCAGCCGCAGACCGGGTGGGCTTTAGGGGGTCAATGCAAGGGGCGGGCCAGCTAAATATTCAAACCTGCACAGATCACAATGTGTGAGGGGGCTTGCTCCCGTGACGGCCGCATTAGCCAACGCGTGTCTACCTGACGCTCCGGGGTCCAAATGTGGGAGGGGCGGTGCGACGATTCGACTTGCCCCCGATGGCGGCCTCGGGGCCGACCAGGATGCTGGATTGGACCGGGTACATATCCGTTTCTGCGGTCACGGCTTCTTTGGGTTCCGCCCTTACGGCGGCTCACTTTTGAAAAGCGCAAAAGTAAGCAAAACGCTCTTGCCCCACCACTCGGCACCTCGCTTAGGCTCGGTG
>NZ_CVTU01000101.1:0-18549 GCF_900004965.1 Pseudomonas sp. 44 R 15 | reverse complement strand
GCCGGGTTACCCACGGATTCAAGCCTGCGTTCGGCCAGCGTGGTTTAACGGGGCGCCTGAGATCAAGATCAAAAGCAGATCAAGATCAAGAGCGGCTCGCTGCGCATCGTGGTTACGGTTGGGCGATACAGCGTTGTGTGGATACCTATGCTCATCGGGGGCAAGCCCCCTCCCACATTTTGATCGGTGTCCGGCTCTAGTTTTTGGACTCAGTGATGATCTGACGAATAGCGCCAACAAAGGCTTCGGCCGGCTGGCCACCGCTGACCGCGTACTGGTCGTTGAACACGATGGTCGGCACCGAGGTCACGCCGCGGGTCAACCACAATTTCTCCTGCTCACGCACCTCGGCAGCATATTCGTCAGAGGCGAGAATATCAGCGGTGCGCTGGGGGTCCAGGCCAACGCTTTGGGCGATGATCGCCAGGGTTTTGTGGTCGGAAGGGTCCTGGCCGTCGGTGAAGTAGGCCTTGAACAGCGCTTCCTTGAGGTTGTACTGCAAACCTTCCAGCCCGGCCCAATGCAACAGACGGTGCGCGTCGAAGGTGTTGTAGATGCGGCTTTGGCCGTCGGTACGAAAGGCAAAGCCCAGCTCGGCGCCCATGTCGCGGATGCGCGCGCGGTTGGCCTGGGACTCTTCGGCGCTGGAGCCGTATTTCTCGCTGATGTGCTCGACGATGTTCTGCCCTTCAGGGGGCATCTTCGGGTTCAGCTCGAACGGCTGGAAATGAATCTCGGCCTGCACCTCGGCGCCAAGCTGATCGAGTGCCTCGGTCAGGCCGCGCAGGCCGATGATGCACCAGGGGCAGGATACGTCGCTGATGAAATCGATTTTCAGGGGAGTACTCATGATGGACAACCTCGCTGGCATTAATGCGGCGCAAAGCGACACGATACACCACCTCTACAGCAGCTTCGAACGCGCCCCCACGTCAACCCGCGCCCAGTGCGCCGCATCGTCGCGATGGGCCTGCAGGTAAGGCAGCACCGCCGCCAGCAACGGCGCCTTGAATGCTTCCTGAAAACGATGGGCCAGGCCCGGAATCAATTTCAGCTGGCTGCCCTGGATATGCGCGGCCAGATGAACGCCGTGCATCACCGGCAACAGCGGGTCGGCGGTGCCGTGCACTACCAGGGTCGGCACGCGCAATTGGTTGAGCAACGGCACGCGGCTCGGTTCGGCGAGGATCGCCATGATCTGGCGCTTCACGCCTTCGGGGTTGAACGCGCGGTCATAGGCCAACGCCGCCTGATGCAGCAAGGCCTGGCGGTCATCCTTCACCGTCGGGCTGCCCAGCGCCGCGAGCAGATCGGCTTGCTGCTCCAGGGCGACTTCGCGATTGGGCGCGCTGCGCCGCGACAACAACTGCACCAGCGCCGCATTCGGAGCGGGCAGGCCCTCGGCGCCGGAGCTGGTCATGATCAGCGTCAGGCTCTCCACCCGTTGCGGCGCCATCGCCGCCAGGTGCTGGGCGATCATGCCGCCCATGCTTGCACCCAGCACGTGGAATTGCCGAATCTGCAACGCATCCATCAAGCCCAGGGCGTCGTCGGCCATGTCGGTCAGCGTGTAGGGTGCCGCCACCGGCAGGCCGAGCTTGTAGCGCAGCACTTCGAAGGTCAGGTTGGCACTGGCCGGGGTCTGGCGCCAGGTTGACAGGCCCACATCGCGATTGTCATAGCGGATCACCCGGAAACCCTGCTCGCACAGGGCGACCACCACTTCATCCGGCCAATGGATCAACTGCCCACCCAGGCCCATTACCAGCAGCAAGGCAGGGTCGGACGCACGCCCGATACTCTGGTAGGCGATGCTCACCTGAGCCAGGTCGACCGTTTGGGTCGGGACATTGACATCACATCGAGAAGCCGCAAAAGACGGCAGGCCGAACAACAGAGCGGCCAGTAAAAGCAACACGCGCATGAAAAACACCGAAACGCAGAACCCCAGTAGAACGCGAGTCTGATGAACTTTGTTCAAGCGCGCTGCCACAGTTCGATGACAGTTTGATGAAGAGTGCCCAGCGGTCAGTCGATAGCTATATGCAGCCGACCGGTCGGCGCGTCGACCTCTAATAGGGCTTTGGCCTTCTAGAGCGAATCAGTCCCATGCTTGCTTCCATTGTCCTGCCTGCAGCGACACACCCATTATTGCAACCGACCATCGACGCGCCTCTGTTTTCGGACGCCACGCAACGCCTGCAGGATTGCCGGTCCGAGCTGCTCACCCTGATGCCCGGTATTCCAACGCTGCGTAGCACGATCAACCTGATGCTCCACGAGCAGCTTCAACTGGACGGTGAACGCGTGACCCTGGTGTTCCCCGCCACCGAGCAACGGGGGCGTAGCCGGATAGCCCTGACCGATGCTTGCCTCTACATGCAACAACACCCGGCATTGGACACCGCGCACGTGCCGCAGGCCAGCGTGGTCAACCTGCCACCGGCCCATGCATTGGCGCAGTACACCGTCGCCATGCTGCTCGATGAACTGAAAGTCCTCGACCTGGAGCAAAGCCTGGATGACCACTGGCTGCGCTACTGGCGTACGCAGCGCGCGCCTCATTCGCCGGTCACTTGCTACAAGCGGGTCATAGAGCTGTACCGAATTCACATCGAAGCCAGCGCCGAGCGCGCGCTCGCCGAGGGGCAGGTCCACACCGAAGTCCTGGACCCCGTGTTCTCGCTGCTCTATCCAGGGCCGGCCACGGCGCAGGCGCCAACACGCTACACCGAGCACGTTTTTCTCAAACCCCACGGCGCCCACGCCATCGCCCTGCCCGGCGCCTGGGTATTGAGCCTGGATACAGAACCGCCGGTCAGCCAATTGCTGTACCTGCCGACACAGGTGCCGGCATGGCAGGCATTCAGCAGCCGTGGGGCCATGGAGCGCTCGGTGCTCGACCGCCAGCAAGCGCTGTTCGGCACCACCGAGGTTGATCCTTTGGCAAGGGTCGAATACAAGGTCAACAGCAACCCGCTGGAAATGGGCATCACCCTGTGGTTGAAGCAGTTGACCGAGGAGCAGTACCAGGACGCTGTCCGCCCGCTCGCGAACGTGCCGCTGCACGACGCATTCCTGGCCCTCCAACACGTCGACGAGCTTGATGCCCAGCGTAAAACCCGATCGCTGTTTGCCGCGATGCCCGCACCGTCGGAATCGGCTGACGACACCGTGATCACTGCACACCTCCCTCAATTCGGCCTGCTGCACAACGGTGTCGATAGCCACCAGCGCAAGGCTTTAATGCAACACCACCGTCATGCGCTGGAAAACCTGCTGGGCAACGACACGCCAACGAGTGAGCGCTGGCAGTCATTCAAGCAACAATTGGACGCCCTCAGGGTGCAACAGCACGCCGCTGAAACGGCGGCGCGCGCCATGCTCAATCGAGCACCGCTGGATCTCGATGCACTCAACAGGCACTACACAGCGCTGTACCGGGCTCGCGTGCAAGGTTTGCGGATCGAGGCGCGCATCCAGCGCACCCTGGCGCAGATCAGTGAAGACGAACTGCACCTGATCGAAAGCGCCTTGGCCTCCCCCGCGCCTGACGTCGTCGCGCTGACACTGTCGGTTACTCAAGCCGGCCATTCAACGCCAACCCGTACCGAACTCAGTGGGCCACTGGTCTGGCTCCCACCCCTGACGGCATCGACGCCAGGACTCCATGACGGCGTGCATTTCATTTATTGGCCTGGCAGCGACGGCGGTTTGCAGCGCTTCGATTCGCGCCAGGCCCTTGAAGAAAGCGTATTCGGCATACAACCCCAGGATAAGCAACTGGCCCTGCAGTTCACCACGCTCACCCGGAACCCGTTCGACCATAGCCTCAGCAGCCAACAGCTTGCCTTTGAAGACCAGGCCGCGCGTATACGTCAGGCATGGCCAGGCGATGAACACGCCTCACAACGTGCCGCAGCGCTTGAAAAGCTGCGTGCGCAAACGCTGCCGGGCCTGTTGATACCCGATAACTCGGCGCGCGAGGCAGCGTACTTGTTGCTCATCGAGCAGCACAATGCGCGACTGCTGGCCGAACAACTACCGTCATGGCTGGGCGCCCAAGCCGTGGAAAAACGCGAGGCCCTCAAAACGCTCCTGCGCGCCTACGTACCGGCGTTGAAACGTGCGCAAGCGTTGCTGCAGCGCTCCCTGCCGCCACGCGAGGTGTTCGTGAGGCGCAAGATCGACGCGCGTATACGCAAGGATTTCGCCATCCAAAAAGGCTTTACGCTCCAACTGGAGATGCCAGACTCGGTGGAGCAGCGACGCGACACCATCGCCGGCTCCGCGCCGGGTACTCCGGTCAAAGTCATTGACGTGCCCAGTGCCAGTCGCAGCAAGGTATCCCTGGACGATCTGGCGCTACGCAACCTCGATGCCGATCTGAGCCTGCGCCTGGGGTTCGTGAGCGTCGAAGTGACCGCCGACGCCGCCGAGGAACGTGACACCCTCAAGGCAGGCGTCACAAAACGCTATCTGGCGAATCTGGTCACCGACCTTGACCTGGCCAGGCAGTACGAAGTCCGTATCCTTGAAGCCTTCAAGGGTGCCCCCGGGGAATCCATCCATCAAAAGCGCTACCGCCGCGAATGCCTGGTGGAGCCGTGGCGCCTGATGCTCAACATACAAGGCCTGTTGGCGCGCATGCAGAACCACATCAGCGCCGACGCACTGCAACTGCTCCAGACCGCCATCGATGCCGACACCCAGGCCGCCTGGAACGCAGGCGGCAAACGCATCCGCCTGCTACCGGCCCACCTCAGTGCCGGCGGCGCGGATACGCGCCAGCAAAGCCAGATCACGCTGTCGGGCATCACCTTCATCGAAGAACAAAACTCGGGCAACACCCTGCTTTACCTGCCCGACGCACCTGACGAACGCTACCTGCGCAGTTATGCCAGCCTCGAGCAGGCGCGCATTGCCCTGTTCGAACTGTGCCGGCTCGACACCATGGTGCAATACGTGGCGGGACGTGCGGTCCAGGGCGATGTGCAGGCACACGTCCAGCGCATCGACCACGCCACCGTCAAAGGCTACGACGCGATGATTCAGGCAGGTTTTCCCTGGCCAACCACCACAACGCTGGCCACCCACCAGTTGGACGCCCACATGGGCCGTCTGCTGGAGGCCCATCGAAAGGAGGCGCGCTCCAACGACGACCTGGCCCACGAGAAATACGCGCTCCAGAGCGGCAAGGTATTGAACGGCATCAAAATCGCCCTGTCGTTCATCCCCTTTATCGGCACGGCAGTGTCCCTGGCTGACGCCACCACCAGCCTGTATCAAGCCGTCGCTGCATTCAGGCGCGGTGACACCGCGCATGGCATCGATCAATTGGCTTCGGTATTCGAATGCCTGGTGTATGCGGCCATGGATGCGCTGGCGATTGCCGCTGCACCCAACGCGCGTGGCAGCGCGGCGCGGCAACTGAATGCCGCCCACCAACTTAAACAGGGCGTCGGCCTCAGCGTCTGGCGAGCCTTGAAGTCACGCCAGGGCGCGACTGCCCGACAACGCTTTGCCGGCTATGAACACCCCGGCATCCTTGAGGCCGGCAGCCTGCAACCGGTCCAGACCGGGCCCTATCGCCACACCCTGCGCCATACCTCAGGCGAGCATTACATCCTCAGTGAAGGTCGCCCTTTCAAGGTCCGGTTCGACGCCACCACCCACGAAATGCGATTGGTTGCCCAGGGCAAGTATTACTCTCCGGCCATTGCCCTGGATCAGGCCCTGCAATGGGATACCTATGGGGCCCTGCATGGCGGCCACCTCACCGGTTATGGCGGCGGCAGCCGGCGTACACGACGTGGCGCGTCGCGGGCACAGGCGAACGTCCCGGCGGCTGTCGCCCGGCAACTGCCTGCAGCGGCACTTGAGGTCAACATGCAGCGCCTTGATCTGGGCCAGTCACTGCAAAACCAGGCGCGTGACTTTTACGGCCAGGTCACCACGACCACCCACCACCTCAAGAAATTCACCAGCGACTATCCGGCCCAGTCCGCCATAGCCCCGCAAAAACTGGTGGACAGTAAAAACCTGGACATCGCGCTGACCAGGGACATTGATAATGGCAAGAAAATGCACGCGTCGTTCGAAACGGCCAAGCAACAGCACGTGCATATTCGCGACCTCGACTATGCCGAGGAACTGAACAGAACAGCGCACATCGTAGCGGACCGCTTGAACCATCTGATCCAAAACGCGAAAGACCGGGCCAGCGTTCTTATTGACCGGACAATCGAGATCACCGGCCAACTGAACGATTCATCTCATGCCCCAGGCGTACGTCAAGCACTGACCCGTGAAATCAGACAGTGTCGCCTGGACTCGCTGGACGAGCTGGACACGATAGAGCGCTCGATGAAAGACATGGGCCAGTGGGTCAAACACATCACCGTCAGACACACACGCACGGAGATCTCCTCCTACTTGAATGCCTGGAAACACCGGTTTACCGACCTGCGCCTGGCCAGCATGAGAAGCAGTAATCTCATGCAGGCGCTCACCCTGCGCACGGACACGATAACCATTGACTGGCTGTTCCAGGAGGTCGCCGTGCATCAATCCAGGAGCAGGTTCGACCGTGCGTTGACCACGCACATGACCCTCAACGAGGCCAATATCAGCCGGGTAGAACGCAACCGGGTATTGCACAACTGCATGAACGTCTACGAAGAACTGTCCCGTGACCTGAGCGCCTGGAACGCAAGCTCGCCGAACCATTTTGACAAAAGCTTTCTCACGCGCCTGCAAGACGACCTTGAACGCCTGATTCGAAAAGCTCAACGTGCAATCAAGAAACCCGCCTCCGAGCCAAAGCCGACCGCCACGCACGCCATCTTCGAAACCGAAGACGGGCAATTATTGATCGGCACCGAAAAACCGGCGGGGCAACAGTCCCCCAGGCAGTTCATCATCAGCGACGCAGACGGCGCGCCCGTTGAAATCTGGGACAAGATAGGCGATGGCAACACCTATCGCTTAAACACTCTCCAGAGCCGCCCGGTAACCGCCCCGCTGCCGCTGCCGACCGACATCAACGGCGTCGTCGCAAATGCCCAGGCGCGCTTGAGGGCAGCGGACACCTTCGAAAACCATGTCCGAAGCTACAAGACCATGGAGCCGGTCAACCTCGAGCACAGGCTGGTCACCGAAGCCAAAGAGCTCAGGTCCCGCGCCGACAACGTGCAACGCCTGGCCGCCGAGCACCCGATTATCGAACAACTGCGTACCCGCGCCAGCGCACTTGAGCAGGCCGGGGAAGGCCTGAGGGTCCAGCGCAGCCTGGAAAGCAGAACCCCAACCGAAGGCTATCTGGATTACCTGATCAGCAAGGGCCGAGTCGTGATTCGAAAGAAAGGCCCCCGCCAGAAGCTCAGGGATAAACGCCCGGATGGGCAAGACGACTATCTGCAGGAGTATGAGGTGTACGACACCGGCAAACAGGGGCCGGCCGACAAACCGATCTGGTACGCGCATTTTCACTATGACGCGCAGCATTCACCTTTCGACGGTTTCTCCAAGGCACATTTGAAGCGCCACGATCAACAGTACCTGGGCATGAAATGGCAAGCCGCTAGAGCGGGTGCCGGAGCGACCTTTGCGGACACGGCCATCTGGCGCGGCAATATTGACAAGCCCTTTGCACGCGCGCACTTCCAACCACTGGGGTGAACCGAATGGCGCGAGGGCCAACATGAATACGGCTCAATGTCTTATCATTGCGCATAAATTTAATTCATGGAGACCACCGTGCTCGAAATCCGCCACCTCAAGACCCTGCACGCCTTGCGCGAAGCCGACAGCCTGGTGGAGGCCGCCGAGCGCCTGCACCTGACCCAGTCCGCGCTGTCCCACCAATTCAAGGAGCTGGAAGAGCGCCTGGGCATGCAGTTGTTCGCGCGCAAGACCAAGCCCGTGCGCTTCACCAGCGCCGGCCTGCGCCTGCTGCAACTGGCGGACGCGACCCTGCCCTTGCTGCGCGGCGCCGAACGCGACATCGCGCGGCTGGCTGGCGGTACGGCTGGACGCCTGCACATGGCCATCGAATGCCACAGCTGCTTCCAGTGGTTGATGCCGACCATCGACCAGTTCCGCGATGCCTGGCCGGAGGTCGAGCTGGACCTCGCCTCCGGCTTTGCCTTCGCGCCATTGCCGGCACTGGCGCGTGGCGACCTGGACCTGGTGGTGACTTCCGACCCGCTGGAACTGCCGGGTATCTCCTATGTGCCGCTGTTCACCTACGAAGCCATGCTGGCCGTGGCCAACCAGCACGCGCTGGCAAACAAGGCGTACATCGTGCCCGAGGACCTGCTGACTGAAACCCTGATCACCTACCCGGTGGAACGTGACCGCCTGGACATCTTCACGCGCTTCCTGGAACCGGCCGACGTCGAGCCCGCTCAGGTACGCACCTCGGAGCTGACGGTGATGATGATGCAATTGGTGGCCAGCGGCCGTGGCGTGTGCGGCATGCCGCACTGGGCGCTGCATGAATACAGCTCGCGCGGGTATGTGAAGGCCAAGCGGCTGGGCGAGAAAGGTTTGTTCGCCACGCTGTATGCGGGGATTCGGGAGGACATGCTGGATGCGCCGTACATGCGCGACTTTTTGCTGACGGCCAAGGACACGTCGTTTTCCACCCTGGATGGGGTCAGTGCAGTGCGCTGAGCGCCGCCGGCAAACAGGTGGGGCTTGCCCTGATGTTGTAGGAGCGAGCTTGCTCGCGAAAAACTCACAGGCACCGCGTTCATTCAGGAAGCACGCGTTATCGTTGAGGTTTTTCGCGAGCAAGCTCGCTCCTACAGTGGGTATCAGTGATCGGTCAATTCGCGCCACAGGTGGATCTTGTCGAAATACTCATCCCCCACCCGCACCGCCAGCGGCTCCAGGCCGTACTGGATGAAACCGCAGCGCTGGTAGAGCGCAAGCGCTGCCTCGTTGCCGGCAGTCACCGTCAGCTGGATCAACTTCAGGCGCGGATGCCGGCGCGCTTCCACCAGCGCCGCCTCTACCAACTGCCGGCCCAGGCCTCTTTGCTGATAAGCCTGGGTCACGTACATGCCGAACAGGGTCACTTTGTGCCGCGCCTTTTCCCGAGGCTCGAATGCCAACCCGACAATACCCGCCAGTTGATCGCCCTCGAAGGCGCCGAGCAGCCGATCCAGCGGGCTGTCGAGGCGTTTTTCCCACCAGCTCAACGGCATCGCTGCGCGCTCGGCAACGCTGGAGGTGAACGCCTGGGGATAAGTGTCGTAAGCCTCAAGCATCAACGCGCGATAGGCTTGCGCATCGTCGGCGTCCAGCGGGCGAATCATCACGCGCCAGCCAGCGAGTCGCGATAGAACGGCAGGATCAAATCGCGCGTCAGAGGCGCCAGGTGCAGACCACCGTCGCCTGCTGGATCGATCCAGCGTATTTCTTCAATTTCCGCGGCCGGAGTGACCGCCACGTCGATGTGCAACTGGAACAGCTCGGCCTGCACGGTGAAGCCCGGTTCGTTGGCGGCGGGCGCCGAGAACTGGCCGAGGTACAGCGCTTGTGCCGGGTCGATGTGCAGGTTCAGTTCTTCATGCAGCTCACGGGCGAGCGCCTCCACGGCCTGCTCGCCAGGGTCGATCTTGCCGCCCGGTTGCATGAAGGCCAACGTCCCGCGCTTGCGCACCAGCAACGTTTGGCCCTCTTTATCGATCAGGACGGCAGCGGCGATGCGAATGGTTGAGTGGCTCATGTAGGAAGGGTTATCTCGTCAGGTTGCTTGATAAATACGCTGTATTTTGCCCCCTCCATCGCCTCGAATGCGATCAGTTTGTCCACCAGCGGCAGGTTCAGCACCTTGCCGGCGTTGAGCAATAACATGCCATTGTCGGCATTGAGGTTGCGCGCCAGCACCATACCGTCCTCCAGTTCGCGCGTGGTGAGGACTTTGACCGTGGGATCACCCAGTGTCACATCGCTGAGAAAGGTGGCGCAGGCCTGGACAAAATCCTCGACCAATTGCGGGTCATACAGGCGCCCGGCGTACTTGCGGATATACAGCAGCGCTTCGTCGCTGTTCAGGTGCCGCTCCAGGATCAGGCCCTTTTGCAGCTCGATGAAGTCCACGGCCAACTTCAACAGCCGCGAACCCGGCGGGATCGCGTCGCCCTTGAGGTGGTCGGGAAATCCCGAGCCGTCCCAACGCTCCTGGTGATGCCGAATGATGCGCGCCGCGTCCTTCATCGGCTCCAGGGTCATCAGCAACGACTCGCTCTGGGTCGGGTATTCGCGATACAGCTCACGGTCGGTGCTGTGCAGCCTGTCCGACGGCGCAACCATCATGCTGTCGTTCCAGCTCAACTTGCCGATGTTGTACAGCGCGGCGGCCATGGTCAGGTCGCGCGTGTCGGCTTCATCGATGGATTGGGTGGTGCAGTACACGCGGACCAATTCGATCAACGCGCGGTTGGTCTGCTTGTCCTTGGGCAAGCGCAGGTTGGCCAGCAGGGAAAACACTTCGGTACCGGTCACGTAGCTGCGCTTGAGTTCGTCGTAGGCCAGGTCGAGCATGTCGGCGGTCTGTTGCAACTCGGCGGTGCGCGCCGTCACGCGTTTTTCCAGCGTGGCGTTGAGCGCCTTGAGCTGGTCGTTCTGCGCATGGGTGAGACGCTCGAGCCGCTGGTGTTCGAGGGTTTGCTGCAGGATCAACTGCAACTCTTCGTCATTCCAGGGCTTGCTGATGTAGCGGTGAATCTGGCCGTCGTTGATCGCCTTGACGATGGTGCTCAAGTCGGCATAACCGGTGAGCAGAATGCGGCGGGTGCCCGGGTACAGACGGTGGACCTCGGCCAACAGTGTGGCCCCGTCCATACCGGGCATGCGCGCATCGCTCATCACCAGGTCGATGGGCCGGGTCGCCATGATCTCCAGCGCCTGGGCACCGCCGGTGGCCAGCACGACGTCATAGGGCTGGCTGCGCAACAGGCGGCGCAGGCTGTTGAGGATCGACTCTTCATCGTCAACCAGCAAAACGGCAGGCTTGGTAGCGAGTGGTTCATCCATGGCGACTCTGCCTTCAAATTAAATCAAATTAAGCTCGATGGAACCAGTGTGCCGGGCCTGTCCAGGCCGAGCGCGCGAAAGCGTTGTTGATTTGACGCCAACTCACCGTCGATATCAAGCGAGCTCGGCTATGCTGTCAGGGCAAGTCGCCAGCATGGGCGAAGGTGGGCAGCACGCTACCGACGCCAATCACCAGGCCCCGGGCCGCAAGGAGTGCTCGCTTGAGCAACGTTTCAATCGCTTTCCCAGGCTTTGTTTTCGCGTGGTGCCTGGGCATCGCCGCGCCGCTGGCGGCCGCACCGCTGAACGAGGCGCTCAAACCTTTGCCGACGGCACCGGCGCTGGACCCGGCCAGGGTGGAGCTGGGTCGCCAGTTGTTCAACGAGCCGCGCCTGTCGGCCAACAACCAGTTCTCCTGTGCAAGCTGCCACCGGCTGGAAGCCGGCGGTGCCGATGACAAACCGTTCTCCCTCGGCGTTGACGGCAAACCGGTGGCGTTGAACACCCCTTCGGTGTTCAACGCCAGCCTGAACTTCAAGCAGTTCTGGGATGGTCGGGTGGACACGCTGCAGGCCCAGGTCGAACAGGTCGTGACCAGCCCGCTGGAAATGGGCAGCGATTGGCAGACCGTGGTGCGCAACCTCTCTGCCCTGCCCGCCTACCAGCGCGCATTCAGGCAGGCGTACCCCGACGGCATCAGCGCCGCCAATGTGCAAAACGCACTGGCGACTTACGAGCGCACCTTGCTGACGCCCAATTCGCGATTCGATCAGTATCTGCAAGGTAACACCGAGATACTGACCACCCAGGAAAAGTACGGCTACCAGCGCTTCAAGGATTACGGCTGCATCGCCTGCCACCAGGGCGTGAATATCGGCGGCAACATGTTCCAGAAATTCGGTGTGATGGGCGACTACTTCAAGGCGCGCGGTAATCCGCTGGCGTCCGACCTCGGACGTTACCTGCTGACCCGGAACGAAGACGACCGTTACGTGTTCAAGGTGCCCAGCCTGCGCAATGTGGCCGTTACCGCACCGTATTTTCACGACGCGTCGGCCAGCACGCTGGAAGAAGCGGTCGATGTGATGTTCAAGTACCAACTGGGGCGTAATCCGACCCAGGAAGACAAGGACCTGATTATCCAATTTCTCAAGACCCTGACCGGCGAATGGGCGGGCAAGCCGTTATGAAACGCCTGACACGCCTGTATCGCCGCCGCGCCAGCCAACTATTGCTGGGCCTGATGACGCTGTTCCTCGCCTCCACCCTGGTGTTTTTGTACCTCAAGTCGTCCCGCGACCAAACCGCCATCTATACCCAGTCGCGGGACCTGATCCGCCAGCTCCAGCAGCTCAATGCGCAATGGGACAGCGAAGTGCTCAAGGCCCGTATCGCAATCACTCACGACTACGACCCCCTGGTCATGCCGCTGACGGAGATGACCCGCCTCTGGGCGCAACTCGAGAGCCGCGCTACCGACCACGGTGCTACCGACCTGTCGGGCTGGCAAGCCGGCCAGGCGGCCTATCAGGCGGCCATCCAGGAAAAAGCCCGGCTGGTGGACCAGTTCAAAACCCACAACGCCGTGCTGCGCAACTCACTGGCGTTTCTGCCAACCGCCGAAGATGACATCCAGGCCCAATTCAACAGCATGGACGATGAACGCCGGCTGCAGCTGCAGGACGTGGCCACCGACACCTACGACCTGCTGCTCAGCAGCCTGGAGTTCGCCCAGGTCACCAGCGACGAGCGCGCCGCCGATATCCTGGTGGGCCTGGGCAAACTGGCGATCAACAAACAAAGCCTGCCCAGTGAGTTCCAGGCGCCGGTGGATACCCTCAGCAACCATATTTCGCTGATCCTGCGCGAACAGCCGGTGGTCAACAGCCTGCTCGAGCGGATTGCCGCCGTGCCCGTGGCCGAGCGCCTCGACGCGCTGACCACCCACCTCAATCAGGACCAGCAGGCCGCCGACCTCGTTGAACATCGATACCATCGCTACCTTTTAGTGTTCTCGACGTTACTGGTGGTGCTGTTGCTTTACCTGGCCGTGCGCCTGCAGCGCAGTTTCGCCGAGATCAACCGCGTCAACCGTGCCTTGCAGTCGGCCAACGAAACCCTGGAGCAATTGGTGGAGCAACGCACCCAGGCGTTGCAACTGGAAATCAACGAGCGCAAGCACCTGGAAAGCCAACTGGTGCAGTCCGAAAAGCTCGCCTCATTGGGGCAACTCGCCGCCGGCGTCGCCCATGAGATCAACAACCCGATGGGCTTCATTTCATCCAACCTCAGCACCCTCGAGCGCTACTTCAACCAGCTGCAACAGATGCTCGAAGCTTATCGACACAGCGAAGCGTTGATCCCGCAGCAGAACCCGCGCGACCGGCTCGATGCATTGCGCGCAGAGCTGGAACTGGATTTTCTCAAGGAGGACATTCCGCTGCTGATCCGTGAGTCCAAGGATGGCATTGGCCGCGTGGTACAGATCGTCAAGGACCTGAAAAACTTCTCGCGGGTGGATAACGACCAGACGTGGCAGTTCGCCAACCTGCAACACGGCATCGATTCGACGCTGAACATCGTCGCCAGCGAACTCAAGTACAAGGCCGATGTGATCAAGCACTACACGCCACTGCCGGACATTGAATGCCTGGCCTCGCAGCTCAACCAGGTGGTAATGAACCTGGTGATCAACGCCGCCCAGGCCATGGGGCCGGAGCGCGGCACCATCACCATCAGCAACGGCGTGGACGGCGACACGGTCTGGCTGCAAGTGACGGACAACGGCTGCGGCATTGCCGCCGACACCGTACAGAAGATTTTCGACCCGTTCTTCACCACCAAGCCGGTGGGCGAAGGCACCGGGCTGGGGCTGTCACTGTCCTACGGCATCGTCAAGAAACACCGGGGGAATATCTCGGTCAGCAGTGAGCTGGGCAAGGGAACGACGTTTCGTGTGGTGCTGCCGATCCGGCAGACGGCGGCGCAGGGCACGCCGCCAAAAAACCGGACTGCTCACCGGTCTTGAATTGACACGGCTATCGCATCATGCGCAATGCGCAACTTTCTCGACTTCCTTGCAGATCTGAGCGCCCTTGGCAATTTCCGCAGTACGCAAATCATAGGCGGTCTGCAAGTTCAGCCAGAACTGCGCGGATGTTTCCAGTGCAGCCGCCAAACGCAACGCGACATCTGCGCTGATACTGCGACGCATCAATACGATGTCATTCACCGTGGGCGCGGATACGTGCAGCGCCCTCGCGAGCGCTGCCGCAGTCAGGCCCAGCGGCTCCAAGTATTCTTCCTTGAGAATTTCTCCAGGATGTACGGGACGCATGCCATTCTTAAACATGATTCACCTCAGTGGTAATCCACAATTTCAACGTTTTCCGGACCATTAGGCCCCCAAACGAAACAGACCCGGAACTGACCATTGATTCGGATACTGTGCTGCCCTTCTCTGTCACCATACAACTGTTCCAACCTGTTTCCTGGCGGTGACCGCAAATCGGCGAGGTCAACTGCAGCATCAAGCATGCTCAACTTTCGTTCCGCCACAGAAACGATGGCAGACCAACGCCGGGTTCGGCCGGTTTCAAAAAGGGTTCGTGTGTCAGCGCATTTGAAGCTTCTTATCATCGCTTAATGCTTAACGTTATTCGTTAATGACTGACTTTACATGGCTTTCTTGAATATTCAACTGACACGGATATACGGCGACGAGCGGTCTGGGAAAACAGTCAAAAACAGCCGCTTTGGGAACCAGAGCGGCCTGTGAGGAGCGTCCCGCAGTGGCCGATAAAACCGTTGTCACGACTTTGCGGCGCGCAACGCGGTAGCCAGGCCCACGGCATCCGACACCTCGTGCAAGCCGGTTTTGACGGAGCCCGGCGTGGCCTCGTTCTTTCTCACCGCGTCGAAGTAGCCTTTGGCAACGGCCTTGTAGTCCCCAGTGGCCGCGCCGACCAGCGCCTGGTCAAAGCCATCTGTACAGGTCTTGTTGAACCCGGCCAGTGCGCCACTGACAGCGCTCTCGCCATTGGACTTGGCCTTTGCAATGCCCAGCAACACGTTACTCATGCCAGGGATAAACCACAGGTTCTTGCCGGCCTCGGCGGCGAACCGCTGAAGCTTTCCCGGTTGAGTGCCGTCGCGGTTGACGTGGGAAGCCTCGTGCCGAGCGGCCCCCATCCGCTGCCCGGAATGAGCGACTGACTGTTCACGGCCGACTGCCGGGGGCAGGCCTTGATTGATAATGGAATGGCCGGAAACAGCAGACGAGATCGGCATGAGCGATGACTCCAGAGGCAGGGGAAAGCGGGCGTCCTGCACCGATAGTGGCTACCTTTCAGCCAACGGTTCCATGGCGTGCGCCTGCCGCGACAGGGCCTTCAATCCTTGTCGCGTGTTTGGATACGGGCGCAGAATGCCGGATCGACCTGAAGAGTCCGAACCAAGGAAAAAACCGTATGAGCCTGTCGTTACTAAGCCGTTACGCGTTCTTTGCCGCATGCGTCATATTCACTCTGGGCAGCCTGCCCTTTATCCAACACGAATGGCTGTGGCCCGTCACGCTGGTCACCGGGCTCCTCAGCCTGATCGGCATTTTCGACCTGCTGCAAAGTCCCCACGCCGTGCGCCGCAACTACCCGATCCTGGGCAACATTCGTTATCTGATGGAAGCCATCCGCCCGGAAATTCGCCAGTACCTGCTCGAATCCGACAGCGATGCCCTGCCCTTTTCCCGAGCACAGCGCTCGCTGGTGTATTCGCGCGCCAAGAACGAAACCGCCGACAAACCTTTCGGCACCTTGATCGATGTGTATCAGGCGGGCTTCGAGTTCATCGGCCACTCCATGCGGCCCGCACCGTTGAGCGACCCCAGCGCCTTTCGCGTGATGGTCGGTGGCCCGCAGTGCACACAGCCGTACTCGGCGTCGGTGTTCAATATTTCGGCGATGAGCTTCGGCTCGCTCAGTGCCAATGCGATCCGGGCGCTGAACCAGGGCGCCAAACTGGGCAATTTCGCCCATGACACCGGCGAAGGCAGCATCAGCCCCTACCACCGCGAAAACGGCGGCGACCTGACGTGGGAACTGGGCAGCGGCTACTTCGGCTGTCGCACCAGCGACGGCCGTTTCGACCCGCAACGCTTCGCCGTGCAAGCGCAGGACCCGCAAGTACGCATGATCGAAATCAAGATGAGTCAGGGCGCCAAGCCCGGTCATGGCGGGATTTTGCCCAAGCACAAAGTCACCCGGGAAATCGCCGACACCCGTGGCATCCTGATGGGCGAAGACTGTATTTCACCGTCGCGCCACAGTGCATTTTCCACGCCCATCGAGCTGATGCACTTCATCGCCCAACTGCGTGAGCTGTCCGGCGGCAAGCCGGTGGGTTTCAAGTTCTGCCTGGGCCACCCGTGGGAATTCATGGGCATTGCCAAGGCCATGCTCGAAACCGGCATCCTGCCGGACTTTATCGTGGTCGACGGCAAGGAAGGCGGTACCGGCGCCGCACCCGTGGAGTTCACCGACCACATTGGCGTGCCCCTGCGCGAGGGCCTGCTGTTCGTGCACAACACGCTGGTGGGCCTGAACCTGCGCGACAAGATCAAGCTCGGCGCCAGCGGCAAGATCGTCAGTGCCTTCGACATCGCCAGTGTGCTGGCCATCGGCGCCGATTGGGCCAATTCGGCGCGCGGCTTCATGTTCGCCATCGGCTGCATCCAGTCGCAGTCCTGTCACACCAACAAATGCCCGACCGGCGTGGCGACCCAAGACCCGCTGCGCCAACGCGCGCTGGTGGTGCCGGACAAGGCCCAGCGGGTATTCAACTTTCACCGCAACACCCTCCATGCCCTGGCGGAAATGCTCGCCGCCGCCGGGCTTGATCATCCGTCGCAGCTGTCGGCCAAGCACTTGGTGCGCCGCATGTCGGCAACCGAGATCAAATTGTTCTCGCAGTTGCATGTGTTCCTCAAGCCGGGCGAGTTGCTCACCGGCGAGGTGAACGGCGAGTTCTATTCGCGGATGTGGCAGATGGCGCGGGCGGACAGCTTTGAGCCGCATGAGGTGGCCGCTGCCTGATTCCTCCAGTAAATGCCTGCCCGGACGCCGGGCAGGCCGTCGAGACATTCGGTAATACCCAGCCTTTGCAATTGCCTACAAATACCGCCAACCTGCGCCCGCCCGACGCGCGCATACGAAAACGCCCGCGCTCGCTAATCTACATTCAACAACTTGTTCAAGAGCCCGCAGCAATGCTGAACGGACGCGACCCGCGCATCGATTTTTTTCGGGGCCTGGCGTTGATCTTCATATTCTGGGATCACGTGCCCCACAACCCCTTGGCCAATGTCACCGTGCAGAACTTCGGGTTCAGTGACGCCGCCGAAATCTTCGTCTTCCTGGCCGGCTACGCGGCGGTGCTGGCGTACGGCAAGATCCTGCAGCGCGATGGCTACTTCATTGCCTGCCTGAAAATCCTGCGCCGGGTGTGGACGCTCTACGTGGTGCATATTTTTCTGCTGGCGCTGTTGATGGGCATCGTGATTTTCGCCAACAGCCATATCGAGACCCGTGACCTGGTGCAGGAGATGGGCCTGGAGTATTTCCTCAACAATACCCAGCAGGCCCTGGTCGATGAGTTGCTGCTGCGCTTCAAACCCAACCTGACCGACCCGTTGCCGCTGTATATCGTGCTGATTCTCAGCCTGCCCCTCACGCTGCCCTTGCTGTTGCGTGCGCCGAGGGTGGCAGTGGCCATTTCTGTGACGGTCTACCTGCTGGCGCCCTGGCAGGGCTGGAACCTGCCGGCCAGCAACGGCGGGGTGTGGTATTTCAACCCGATCACCTGGCAATGCCTGTTTATCCTTGGCGGCGCAGCGGCCTTGCGTGCGGCGCGCCCGGTTGAACAGCGCCCGCTGCTGCGTCAACCGTTGTTCATCGCGGCGGCGGCTTATGTGGTGACGGCGTGCGTGATCACCCTGTCGTGGCGCTGGCCCGACGTGCACGATGCGTGGATGCCGCGCCTGATCGGCGAATGGCTGTACCCGATCAGCAAGACCGACCTGTCCCCCGTGCGCTTGCTGCACTTCCTGGCGCTGGCCTACGTCACCGCGAAATTGCTCCCCGGTGTCGGCTGGACGCAACAGTGGCTGGCACGGCAACTGGCGCGAATGGGGCGCTACTCCCTGGAAGTATTTTGCCTGGGCGTGGTCCTGGCGCCGTTGGCGGACATGGTCAACGCGCTGACCGGCGATACCTTCGTCATGCAGGTATTCACCGCGCTGGTGGGGGCCGCCGTGATGATCTTGTTTGCCGCGTGGCTGGAGTTCAATCGGCAACTGGACCAGCGCAGGGCCGCTGCGCTCCAGCCGCCGGCGGTCTAGCACAACGCTGTAGCCTCAACCGTAACCACGATGCGAAGCGAGTCGCTCTTGATCTGCTTTTGATCTCAGGCGCCCCGTTAAACCACGCTGGCCGAACGCAGGCTTGAATC
>NZ_CVTU01000102.1:20383-69098 GCF_900004965.1 Pseudomonas sp. 44 R 15 | reverse complement strand
GCCAGGGTGCCATCGAGCTTCACGCCCACACCGGCTTCGGTGCCCACCAGTTTGATCGCGCCGGCGTACATGCCGCCCAGGGCCGACGAGTCGATCGCAAGCTCGGGTTTGGCGCTGCCGTCATCGGCGCGGGCGGTGGTTTTCAGGCTTTGTGCATCGACGTCGTTGCGCCCGGCGATGACGTTGAGTTCGCGGGCGTTGATTTGTGCATTGATCTTGGCCGAGCGGGTGATGATGTCGAAGCGGTCGACGTTGCTGGCGTTCAGGCCTTCGCCATCGATGGTCACGGCGCCGCCATCGACCTGGTAGCTTTTCAGCTGGCCGGTGGGGTCGATGATGGGTTTGCCGGTGGTGAGGGTGACGTTGGGCGTGTTGATGAAGCCGCAACCGGCGCAGGTCACGCCGTACGGGTTGGCCACGATGACCTTGGCCGACTGCCCCGCCACTTCGGTATAACCGCGCAACTGACTGGCGCTGCCGCCGTTGACTTCGTTAAGAATGACGCTGGCCGCGCCGCCCTTGAGGTTGGGGTTGCCGACAATGATCCCGCCCAGTTGGGTGTTTTGCAGCGCGCCGTTGGCGTTGTTGAGAATCACGCCGTTGGGGCCGACGTTGTACTGCTGGAACTGGTTATGGGACAAGCCTGCGCCGTTGGGCGTGGCGATGTTCACCACCGGCACGCCATTGCCCGCCGCGCCCACAGTGGTACCCGGCGCACTGACCACGATGCCCTCGGCCTGGGCCAGCAGCGGTTGCCAGAACAGTGCGTTGGCGAGGATCAACGCCAGCCCGCGTTTGGGCAGGCCGAAGAACGCGTTTCGCGGTTTCAGGGTGGCGGAAGGTTGGCGGGCCAGGAAGGCAAATTGTCGAACGTCCATTTTCAGTTTCTCGCTGCGGCGCAACGTTGAATTACAGGAAGAAATCCAGGCGGAAGTAGATCGGCGCTTCGCGCTCGGTGACGACTCCGGGTCTTTCCAGCGAGTTGGCAAAGGTCACGCTGGTGCTGACGTTCTTGCCTCGGGCGAACAGCTCCAGGGAGTTGCTGGACACGCGGCCATGAACGTTGTCGTTGTAGCGGTCGTTGCGGATCACGCCCTGGTCGTAGCCGACGCTGGCGCCGTATTCGAAGAAGGCCGGGCGCATCCAGTCGAGGGTCACCGGGCGCGCCCAGCGCACTTCGTTGCGCCAGTAGCCGCCGCTGTCGCCGGTCAGCAACTGGTCCTTGAAACCGCGCACCGAAGCCGAGCCGCCGAGGCTCATGCGCTGGGGCGAGAACAGCGGGTCTTCACTGCGTTGACCGGTGGCCAGGCTGCTGAAGCTGAACGACTCGCCCCACAGACTGAACGGTTGCAGGTAGCTGACGGTGGCGGTGTATTTGCGGTAGCGCGAGTTCGGCTGGCGGCGGCCGAAGGCGTCGCGCTCTTCCTGGGACTGGGCGTCGAGCAGGCCGATGCCGTTTTGCATGCCCAGGTCCAGGTTGACGAAGGCCGTGCCGATACGCCGACCGTGGTTGACGCCCAATTGCAGTTCGCTGAGGCGGTTGCTGCTGGGCGCAGTGCGCACGTCGAGGATGTAGTTGTTGGTGCGCAGGTGCGCGAGGCCGACGTTGACCGAGGTCTTGCTCACGTCGTCGCGGTGGATCACTCGTTCGGCGCGCAGTTGGTGGTTCTGGTTGTCGCCGTCCTGCTTGTATTTGAAGTCGTCGGTCACGCCGAAGGTGCGGTAGTCGCTCTCGCTGTAGGTGTAGCTGAAGTTCCACCAGCCCCAAGGCACGTTGTAATAGAGCATGGTGTTTTTCGAGGTTTTTTGGTGGTCGCTGATGGCGTCATGGCCGCCGCGCAGAATCAACTGGTCGCCCAGGCCCAGCGGGCTGTCCCATTCAAGGCCGGCGCCCCATTGCTGTTCGCCGGTGCTTTTCTGGCCGTCGTTATTGCGCGACAGGCTGGCGCGCCAGGGCTTTTGCGCGGTGTTCTTGACCACCACGTCGCTGCCGCCGACTTGCTTGCCGGGGGTCAGTTCCATTTGCGCCTGTTTGGACGGCAGGCGGTTGAGCTGGTCCACCAGTTGCTCGATTTCACGCAGGTTCAGCGCTTCGCCGACCTTGCCGGGAAACGCCATGGCCAGTTCGCGTTCGGTCACGGTGCTGCCTTCGGCGCTGCGCAAGGCTTCGAGCTTGCCTTCCACCACCAGCACTTGCAGGTGGCCAGTGGACAGGTCCTGCTGCGGCAGGTAGGCGCGGCTGGTGACGCGGCCTTTGCCGAGGTAGTAGTCGGTGATGGCCTTGAGCAGGTCGTTGAGCTGGGACACGCCCAGGCATTGGCCGACGTAGGGCTTGAGCAGGCGCTCGCGCTCGGAGGCCGGCAGGCTGTCGGCGCCTTTGAGTTCGATGTCTTTGATCGGGAAGCAACGGGTGTCGGCGGGCGCGGTGGGCGCCTCGGGTTTGGCCGCTTTGCCGGGCAGGTCCTGAAGTTCCTGGAGACGCCGCTGTTGCTCTTCAAGCAGGCGGTTCTGCCGATCGCGGATCAGGTCCTGGTCCCCGGGCGTGGGGGCAGCGAATGCAGTGTTCAAGCTCAGGCAAGTGAGCAGGAGGGTGCATAGTAGAAACCGAGTCCGTGGCATTGGCATGTTCGATCCGTCGAAAATCAAGGGCCGGGAAGCTAACATCGAACGTCCGGCCGTCCTAGATGCGGAGGCTGTCGGGTGTTCGAGCGTGTTTCCGATTAACCTAATGATTAGTAACAAAAAATAATTATCGAACAGTGACCGGCCTGATTACTGAGACGTTTAATCCGACCGGCGGCAACTGTTTCGAGGGCTGTTCGACTGCCACACAGTGATCGCCATTATTTAGCCATCAGGTTTCGTCGAGTTAGGGTTAGTGCCGGGGATCGGAGGAAAGTTCGCGGCGGTTTTGTGATTTGGGTCCCATTTATCGGAAATCCAATCAGATTTTTTGAACCCGTGCGCACTCACAGCGCTGGAGATGATCGTTCCCACGCTGTGCGTGGGAATGCAGCCCGTGACGCTCTGCGTCACCTGTACGTATTGAGTTGTCGTCGGGACGCGGAGCGTCCCAGGCGGCATTCCCACGCGGAGCGTGGGAACGATCAACGATCAAACCACATCCACATTGGGTAGTGCAGGGCTGAAGATATCAGCCAAGGCCCTTGTCTTTTTCCGAGCCGGGCACCAGGGCCAGGCCGGGGCGTTCGACGTCGCGAGAGACGTGGGATTTGATTTCCCCCACGCCGCCCTCTTCGTCGTTGTGAATCACCAGCACGCCGGGGCGGCGCAGTTGTTCCAGGTCGCCCTCGCCCAGGTTGAAGCTTTCACTCAAGTGCTGGTCGCTGAGGGCATTCGCCTCGGCGCGACGCTGGGCGAATTTGCGGCCTTTGCGTTGCTGGTAGCGCGCCCAGGCAATCAGGATCACGGCGTTGAACAGGGCGATCCACAGGTAGATTTGCAAGGTGTTGAGCGCAGCGAAGATCGGCGCTTCCAGGCGCGGGCCGCCGTGGGTTTCGAGCATGGCGTTCATGCCCCGGGCCAGCAGCCAGACCAGGCCGGCCCAGGCCAGCAGGGTAAGCAACACATCGATAATCCACATCGCCAGGTTCTGGCGGGTTCTGACCAGTTTCATCGTCACGCCTCCTCTTGGGCAGGTTTGATACCACGGTCCGGGCTGACCCAGCGGGCGCGTTTCTGGTGCTGGTTGAACAACACCTTGGGAAAGCTGACCAGGGTGGTGAACAGGCTCACCAGCCAGAACACCATCGGGTACCACACGGTCCAGAACAGGGTTTTCCACAGGTCTTTTTCGTAGCGCCGGTCAATCAGGATGCTCACCGCGAACTGCAGCAGGCACACCATCGCCAGCACCAACCCGGTAAACGCCGGCGGCACCAAGGAGTCGACGGTAATCGCCTGCGGCAACACCATGAATTTGCCCAGGCCCCAGAACACCACCGAGAGCAGGAAGGTGAACGCCCAGCCGGTGGACAGGCAGTATTCGAACAGCAGCGGCCACAGGTAGCGATGGCGCCATTGCCAGATGCCACGGATATTCTTGAACAGCACCTCAGCGCCGCCCTGGGCCCAGCGCAGGCGCTGCTTCCACAGGCCGCCAACGGTTTCGGGCATGAGAATCCAGCACAGCGCACGCGGTTCGTAGAAGATCGCCCAGTGATCGAGTTGCAGCTTCCAGCTGACATCGATGTCCTCGGTGATCATGTCGGTGCTCCAGTAATCGATGCGGTCCAGCGCCTTCTTACGGAACGCCACCACCACACCCGACACCGTGAAGATCCGCCCGAATACGCGCTGGGTGCGCTTGATCAGGCCGATGATCGAAGAGAACTCGCCCACTTGTACCCGCCCGATCAGGGTCGACCGTGTGCGCACACGCGGGTTGCCGGTGACGGCGCCGAGGCGCGGGTTGTCGAGCATCGGCGCGACCATGTAGGCCGCCGCGTTTTTGTCGAGCAACGCATCGCCGTCGATGCACACCAGGTATTCGCTGCGCGCCGCCACCGCGCCCATGCGCAGGGCCACGGCCTTGCCCTGGTTCTGCGCCAGGTGCAGCACGCGCAGGCGTGGGTGTTGCAGCGCCAGCGCGTCGAGTACTGCGGCGGTGTTGTCGCTGGAGCCGTCGTTGACCGCGATCACTTCGATGTTCGTGTACACCTGGGCCAGGGCGGCCGCCATGGTGTCGGCGACGTTATCGCCTTCGTTGTAGCAAGGGACGATGATCGAGATCAGCGGGTTGCCGGCCAGGGTCGGCGCCGGCGTGTCTTCCTCCCACGGCCAGTGGCGTTCCCAGTGCAGCCAGAAGTACAGGCCGCCGGCGATCCACAGCGCGGACATGAACAGCGGGTAGAAAAACACGAAGTCCATCAGGAACTGCCCGGTGACCAGGAAGATCAGGCCCAGGGGCACACCCAATACCAGTGCCAGCACGAATATAGCCAGGATTCTGTCGAACATGATCAAGGGTTCCACTGGTTGGAAAGGGCCGGACGTACAGTCTTCAGGTCCGGGGAGTTTTCCAGGAAGTTGTCCGGGTAATAGCCAAAGCTCTTGACCCCCTGGCGTTTGAGCACGCCCATCCATTGCGCCAGTTGCTCAGCGCTGATATCCGGTGCGGCTTTGGTGCGCCAATCTTTGGCTTGCAGCTCGAAAACGGTTTTTTCCATGGCGCCGGGGCGTGCCTTGATTGTCGCCACCAGTTTTTCCAGCCAGGCATTGGAGGTCTTCACTTCCTGGCCTTCCATCAACGGCATGGCCATCGGCGCGGTCCAGTCATAGGCCTGCAGGAAGTCATCGAGGTTCTGCGCGAACCAGGCCTCGCTGTCCGGGTTGAGCATCGGCTCGGCGAAGATATTGCGCGCGGTCTGCACCTGTGGCCCGGCGATGGCGCGGACCTTGGTGGTCAGCTCCTGGGTGAAGTCGATCAGGTAGCGGCTCTTGAAGCGGGTCCAGCGTTGCAGCGTGGCGGGATCGGCGCGCAAAGCGGCGATAGTGTCCGGCAGACCATTGGCCGCGTACGCCTTGAGCGCGGCGGGGCTGGCGTCTTCGAAGTCCGAGAGCACGGCGTCGTCGTGGTACAGCACACCGTCGATGGCGCTGTTGCGGGCCAGGTCCTCGTAGATCTCGCCGATGATTTTGCGCACCTGCGGGTCGAACGGCGACAGGCGTTTGTACTGGTCAGGGTCAGGCCCCAGCCTGGCGGTTTGCGGGTCCCAACGGGTCACGCGTGGCAGCTTGGGGTCGAGGGCGAAACTGAGCACGGGCATCCAGGCATACACGGCGGCGTGGGCACGGGTGTGCAGTTGCCAGGCGACGCGGTTGAACAGGTCGGCGCGCACCGGCAAGTGACGGTTGGGGAAGTAGAGCGAGTGCACCAGGCCGTCACCCTTGGGGTCGGCGAAGGCTTGCAGGAATACGGTGCCGGCGCCCATGTCCACCACGCGCTGCACCAGTACGTCGAGGTTGCGCGCCTGCTGGGCCGGGTCCGGGTCGTAGACGTTGTCCAGGTCCACATGCAATACGCGCATCGGTGCCGGGGTCTGTGCGGCGACGATGCTGTTGGCGAAATGCTCGCCGTCCGGGTCGGACGCCACCAGGAAGCGCGGGCTGTTCATCAGATCACTGGCGCTGTCGAGGCCGTCTTCCAGGGTCAGGGCCATCTGATAGCCCTGCTCGCTGACGACGGCCAGGGAGGTGCCTTTGGCCGCGCCGTATGGCCATACCCATACCCGTGGCGCCTTGCCGGTCACTGTGCGGATTTTTTGCGTGATGGCCGCGACGTCCGCACGCATCCGCGCCTGGAATTGCGCGTCGGTTTCATAGCGTTTGGTCGCGGGGTCGTAGCGCAGCGAGGTCGCCGCCGGCTCGAGGTTGCCCTGGGGGTTGGCCAGAATACCGGTGTGGCTGGCGTCGGTGTGCGCGGCGATTTCCACCAGGCCCGACTGGGACACTTCACGGATCTGCTGCCAGGTGAGGAATTCTCCACGCGGGCGCGGTGAGCCGGCGAAGTCCACCGGTTTGTTCAGCGGCGTGTCGATCCAGTAGCCCACCGGCGCCAGTAACGCCGGCCAGTGGTAGGCGCGCAGTATCGGCATTACACGGGTGTAGAAGCTTGTATAACCGTCGTCGAAGCTGAGCATGATGGCTTTGGGCGGCAGCGCCGGGCCGCCGTTGCGCGCAGCCAGGATCTGGTCGACGCTGACCGCCTGGTAGCCGTTCTCGCGCAGCCAGGCCAGTTGCTCGATCAAGCGTTCGGTACGCACCGCCACCACCGCCTGATCCGGGTCGCGATCATTGACGTCATGGTAGGCAATGCCCAGGAAATGGTTTTTCGGCCACGGCGCTTCGTTGAGCGCGGTTGGCCGCTGCGCGGGTGGGGTATAGGGCGCGGGTTGCTGGGCGCACGCGGCGGCCAGCATTAGACCCAGGACCAACAAGCAACGGCTGAGGACGGTCATGGTCAGGCTCTTCTAGAAACGGTAAGTGAGGTCGACGAGCAGACGCAGATCGCGTTCGCGGTCGCCGTCATAAGGTCGGCTGATCAGGCTGAGGTTGGCGCCCATTTCCAGTACGTCGTTCCAGCGAAAGCGCTGGCCGTAACCGATAACGCCGATGCCGCCGGTGGAATAGTCGCGCTGGCTGTAGGTGCCCGCGCCGATCTGGAACTGCTGGCTCCACTGGGTCTCGTAGCGGTGATAGAGCACGTGGTTGACGTTGATCACGGGCAACACCGTGAAGTCCGACTTCGGGTTGAAGTACGCGGTGTCTTCCTTGCTGTTGCGGCTCGCGCCGACTTCCAAGCCCAGGTCGACTTGCACATGGGGCGAGCTGTAAAGGCCCTCGCGGCCGCTGAGCAGCGCTTCGACGCGGTCGTTGCCGTCACTGAAGTGCGACGGGCTGAGGGTCAGTTTCCACTCGCGGCTTTCATTGGCGCGCCAGCGGATAAAACCACTGCCGCCATTGGCCGTGACGCCGTCGTTCAAGGCGCGCAGCGGCGTGGTGGTGAGCAGGTAGCCGACGCTGCCGCCGTACTGCCAGTGGTCGTTGATGTCGCGGGCAATCGACACTGCCGCGCCTTGTTTGGCGCCGTCGCCGTAGGAGTGATTGGACACCTCGGCTTCGATCGTCATGTCGCGGGTGCGACGCTCCACGCCCACGCGCTGCCAACGGTGCTGGCCGGTGCCTTCGCTGAAGTCGGCGGTGGCGTAGCCGGCACCGGCGAACAGGCGCCAGTCTTCGTCGATGGGCGGCGTGTAGATCACGCTTTCAATTCCCCAGTCGCGGCTGCCGGCCACGGCGCCTGCGTCGTTGTTGTTGCCGCCGCCGTAGCTCTTGCCGGTGTAGGCCTCGACGCGCAGTTCGGCCATGTCATGCACATCGCGCAGGCGGTTGAGACGTTGCACCTGGCGGTTGTCCGGGTTGCGCGCGACCACGTCGTCGGTGAGGGCGTCCATCTGGCGCCACTCCTGCAGGTCCATGGCGGTGTAGGCCTGGGACACTTCCAGGCCGATGTCGCGGGGCGCCTGGGCTTCGGTTTCCTTGAGGGTGCCTTCGGCGCGGCGCGGCCAGTCACGGGCGCGGTACATGTCGGCCTGGGCGATGCGCAGGCCGATATTGCCTGGCGCCTTGGCCACCAGCGCTTCCAGGTTGGCTTCGCTGCCCGGCAGGTCGCCGCCGAAGGTGCCGGCCTGGGCGGAGAGTTGCTGCGCGTCCATCCAGTTGTCGTTGGGGTTGCCAATCGGCAAGCCCTTGAGTTCGACGCGGGGCTTCTGTTCTTTGGCCAGGGTGTCGGCGACCTGGCGGGCGTCCTCGACCTTGTCACTTTCCAGCAGGGCGTAGAACAACGCGGTGCTGTCGTCGACGCGGTAACTGGCGTCGGCATCCGGCGCACTCAACACCTGGCGATACAAGGGTTCGGCTTTTTCCGGCTGGCGCTGGTCGAGGTACGAGGCGGCCACCCAACGCAACGCGTAAGTGGGCAATTGCACGCCTTCAGCGTTGAAGGTCTGGTACTCGCGGATCACCTCGGCGGTACGTGCCCTGGCCTTCAGTGCGCCCAGGCGGTCGATGCGCCAGCGCACCACGTCGTCATGGGCGCCGGCGTCCGGGGTCCAGCGTGCGATCAGTCGGTCGTAGTCATTGAGCGCGCGGTCGGCGACCACGTAGCGTTCTTTTTCGGTACGCGTGGCGAACTCGGCGATGCGCACGCGCTCGGCGGCCAGGTCGCCTTCCAGGCGGCGCTGGGTCACCGCGTCCACCAGGCCCGGACGCCTGGCCGACAGGCGCAGGGCAGCTTCCGGCAGGCGGGCCTTTTGCAGCGCGACGATGTATTCACGCGCCACGTCGGGCTTGTCGCCGGCACGGATAAAGGCCTGGTCGAACTCGAACAGTGCGTCGTAGTTCAGGCCGGCGCGGGTCAGCGCATAGCCCAGGGCCATGCGGCGGTTGGGGTCATTCGGTTGCGCCGCCACCAGCGCGCGCAGGCGTTGCACCGCCTCATTGGCCTTGCCGCCATCGGCCTGGGTGAGCGCCAGGCCCAGTTGCAGGTCGATATTATTCGGTTCGCGCAGCAGCGCCTGGCGATAGACCGCCTCGGCCTGGGCCCACTGCTTTTGATTGCGATAGGTGCGCGCCACCGTGGCCAATGCCTGGGTGGTCAGGTTGCGATGCTTGCCCTGTGCCTCATACACCTTCACCACTTCCGCGTCCTGCCCGGCCCAACCGGCAATCACCAGGTGATCGCTGACCTGGCCTGGCGTCTGGCGCTCGGCGGACAATTGGCGCAGTTGGGTCAGTGCCGGCGTGAAGTGACCGTTGCGCGCCTGGATGATCAGGGCGTCATAGGCAGGGTCGGCCACGGCATAGGCAGGCATCAGCAATTGGCTGCACAGGCCTGCTGCGATGAGCAGCCGCAACCGGCCTGAAGCGCTGAGTGGAGGGATTGGCAACATGTCGTCGGCTTCCTTACAAGGAAAGCCGCAACGATGGGTGATCCTGAGCGATGTGCATCAGGGTGTCGGCGTCTCGGGACCCGACCTAGCTTTCCTGGGGCAACTATCTCTTAGCCAGGCAGGGGCAAGGGCAATTCAGAACAATTGTTCAGAATTGGCTGACACAGATTCTTTGCCAGGCACAAAACAACTGTGGGAGGGGGCTTGCCCCCGATAGCAGTGGGTCAGCCACAGATAAGTTGACTGACACTCCGCCATCGGGGGCAAGCCCCCTCCCACATTGTTAACTGCATTTCAGGGTTATTGCGCGCCGCCCATTGCACCGGCTTTGGACATCACGAAGCTGATGAACTGCTCGTCGGCCACACCGCTGACCGGCTGACAGGGACTTTTGCCAGGCACAAAACAACTGTGGGAGGGGGCTTGCCCCCGATAGCAGTGGGTCAGCCACAGATAAGCTGACTGATACACCGCCATCGGGGGCAAGCCCCCTCCCACATTGTTAACTGCATTTCAGGATTATTGCGCGCCGCCCATTGCACCGGCTTTGGACATTACGAAGCTGATGAACTGCTCGTCGGCCACACCGCTGACCGGCTGACAGGGACTTTTGCCAGGCACAAAACAAAATGTGGGAGGGGGATTGCCCCCGATAGCAGTGGGTCAGCCACAGATAAGCTGACTGATACACCGCCATCGGGGGCAAGCCCCCTCCCACATTGTTAACTGCATTTCAGGGTTATTGCGCGCCGCCCATGGCACCGGCTTTGGACATTACGAAGCTGATGAACTGTTCGACGGTCATCTTCTGGCCGTTGAAGGTCACTTCGTTGTTGGCGTAATGCAGCTTGGATACCACGTCGGTGCCCACCAGGGTTGCCAGTTGAGTGCCCACGGCCACGCCGCTGACCATCTCGGCCGCCATTTGCGATTGCTGTTCGATGGCTTTAGGGTCAGTCACGCCGCCGACCTGGGCTTGCAGCGCGGCCACGTCGCTGATCATCGGTTTGGACAGGGTGAGATTGGCGTCCAGCAGCGCAATCATCTGCTTGCCCAGCTCAACCGGTGGCAGTTCCATGGAAGCCGGCTTGGCCAGGTCCAGGACAAGGTTGAACTTGCTCTCGCCATGGGTAGTTTTCAGCGACAGGTTTTCCACGGCCACTTGCGGCTTGGCGGCCAGCACCTGGTTGACGTTGGCTTCAGCCAGGGTCTGTTCGGCCTCGGTCAGTTGCAGCTCGGGCGCGGGTTGACCGGCAGCGGCGGCGGCTTGCACCGGCTGCATCTTGTCCTGGTAGAGCTTGGTCAGCACCAGCATTGCCGGGATGTCGACGTTCTTCATACTGACGGCCATGGCGGCCGAGCCCACAGGCTTACCCTGATAACCGATCTCGTCGATCTTGTAGTCGACGCGGCCGGCCAGGTTGTTGTCCTTGGTCTCGCTGGAGTCTTTCTGCTCGAAACCCTTGAGGGTCAGCACAGACTTCTGCGGGCCGAAGGTGACCTTGGTGTCGGTCAGTTCGATGGTGTTCTGGCCGGTGTAGAAACCGAACGTGGATTTGGCCAGGTTGCTGGCAACGGTCAGGCCGGCCAGTTCAGCTGCGAACGCGTCGCCATTGGCATCGACGGCCGCGACCTTGAGGCTGTTCATGTAGCCGTCGGCCTTGACCTTCTGGCCTTCGGCGCTGCTGTCGAATTCCAGGTTGGCGCCGGAGAAGCTCACCGAGGACTTGTCGTCCTTGAATTCCAGGGGCAGCAGTTCGACGTTGCCGTTGACCGAACGGCTGTAACCGATATTGGCCACGCCTTTGAGCGGCGACACGTCTTTGGCGGCGGCGAACCATTGTTCGGTGGTGGCGTTCTTTTCCAGTTCGTAGTGACTGGTGGCCATCACCGGCAGCCATTTCAGGGTAACCAGGCGCGAGAACGGCAGCGGGCCGTGTTCGATATGGTCGACGAACAGCAGCTCGGGGTTGGGGTTTTGCTCGCCGAACACACGGCCCTGGCCTTTGAGGCGGTAATGGGCGGTGCTGCTGAACACACCACGGTCCAGGGAGACCAGCTCCAGGGACACGCTACCGTCCACGCCGGCCATGGAGGTCTGCAGTTCCTTGTTGGCGTTCTGGATCGCGGTTTGCAGGACCGGCTCCAGTTGTTTACCGGTGTACCAGGCGCCGCCTGCACTGACGACGCCAACGGCGACAACAAAACCCAAAAGAACGACTGCTGGCTTATTCATGAAGTGACCTGATCAAATCCTGTGAGAAGTGGGCTGTCTTCCTTGAACCCCGGAGGGGTCCTTGTAGGAGCGAGCTTGCTCGCGAAGAACTCATAGGCACCGCGTTTATTCAGAATGCACGCGTTATCGTTGAGGTTTTTCGCGAGCAAGCCCGCTCCTACAGTAGTGGCCCGTGTGGCCGAAAGGCTGGGGAAGATTAGCACTGGCGGGCGCAAACGGCCCAGCCTTTCAGAGGGATCCGTTCATCAGGAGTTCAGGAGTACTCCAGCTCTATTTCATCCAACTGGTGATCAAAACTCTTCAGGCGCGCCGTCCAGGTGTAGACCAACACCTCGAACTCACGGTGTATCACCGCGTTGCCGGGGGTGTCGGTCTTGGGGTCGCAGAAATCCAGCTGATAGCGCTCGCGGGCCATTTGCGTGGCGACATCGGACAATTCCCGCGCGTTATTCAGCCAATGCCTGCCGTCAGCGACCTGTCGATCCAACACGACGCATTGCGTCTTCAGCACTTCGAGGCTTTTTTCCAGGGGCGTGCCGGTGAGGTCGCCCATGACTTCCTGGAACGTGCGACCGGGTTGCCAGTAGCTGCCCCAGAAATAGCGGTCAAACACGGTTTCGACACGGCGCAGGGCCACCTTGGTGTCCCAGATTGCGACGCGGGTCTTGCCTTGTTCCAGCAACTTTCGCTTCACCCGTTGGTTTTGATAGGAGGCCCAGGCCACCACGCCGATGGACAAGGTGCCGATCACCAGGCAGGCGCTGTCGAGAAAGACCATAGCCTTGTCGAGTTGGTGGGCGAGCATGACCCCGTAGAAATACGCGGCCGATAACAGCACCAGTGCGAAGAGCACGCACCAGAAAGCGGGAGCATAAGGGTTTTTCATTATTGGAATCCCCATGAGCAAACGCGAGCAGTGTCGAGTGAGGCTTCACGACGCCTCACCTGACAAAGCATAGCTATCACCTCACGGTTTGCCGGGTTTTATCCCTTGCGTTCGTCCGCTTTCCCAGCCGCCGCCCAGCGCGAGGAACAGGTCGATCTGGCTCATCGCAACCTGGGTGTTGGCCGCCGCCAATTGCGCGCGCATGGCGGTGTAGGTGCGGGTCGCCTGCAGGTCGGCGAGAAACGACTCGCGCCCGGCCTGGAAGAAGCGGTGAGTCTGGTCCGCCGCCTCGCGCGCCGAACGCTCGGCGTCGGCCAGCGCTTCACGGCGCTGCAGCATCGCGGTGTACTGCGCCAGGCCGGTCTGGGTTTCGCGGATAGCGTTGAGCACCACCCCATCGAAATGCGCCAGGGCGCCCTGGGTCGCGGCTTCGGCTTCGTGAATGCGCGCGCGGGCGCCGTTGGTTGGCACTGTCCAGCTGATCATCGGGCCAAAGCCCCAGCGATTGGTCGCAGGCTGGCCGAGGTTGTCGAGCAGGCCCACCGTGCCCACCGTGGCGCCGATGGCGATGTCCGGGTACAAGGCGCCGGTGGCCACGCCGATGCGCGCGGTCGCAGCGGCCAGTTGGCGTTCGGCCTGGCGCACATCCGGGCGGCGCTTGAGCAACGTCGCACCGTCGCCCACCGGCAACAGCTGGGCGATGTGCGGCAACTCGGCGCAACTGCCGGTGCCGGCCGGCAATTGATCGAGGGGCTTGGCCAGCAGCATCGACAGACGGAACAACCCGGCCTGACGCGCCGCTTCGTAGCGCGGCATATCGGCGCGCAGGGATTTGTATTGGGTTTGCGAGCGCGTGACCTGGGTTTCATCGCCACGGCCGGCATCGCGCAGGCGTTGCGTGAGCTTGGTGCTTTGAGCTTGCAGGTCGAGGGACTCGTTGGCGATGGCCAGTTCTTCGTTGGCGGCGCAGACCTGGGTGTAGGCACGCACCACATCGGCCACCAGGGTAATGCGCGCGATATCCGCGGCCGCCTGGGCCGCATCGGCGTTGGCCTGGGCGCTTTCGATGCCGCGCTGCAAAGTGCCGAACAGGTCGAATTGATACGAGGTGGTGATGCCTACGCTGCCGATGTTGCCCACCGGCACTTTGTCCGCCAGCAGGAAGGCTTCGCCGGACTCCTGCAAACGCTGCGCTTCAGCCTTGGCCCCGGCACTCCAGCCGCCGGCGGATTCGGCCTGCTGGGTCTGGTAGCGCGCGCGTTGCAAGTTGGCCGCGGCCACGCGCAGGTCGGTGTTGGAGGCCATGGCCTGGCGCACCAGTTCATCCAGGCGCGGGTCTTTGTACAGCTTCCACCAGTCCGTAGGCACGGGCGCCGACACCACGTTATTGCCCTCGCCGGCGATGGCACCTTGCAGGTCGTCACGGTTGACGGCAGCCGCGTCCGGCAGCTTGTAGTCCGGGCCTACCGCCTGGCAGGCCGACAGCAACACCCCCAACGCAGCGGTGGCCAGCAGTTGCTTCATGGCGGGTCTCCGGCGCTGGCCTTGTCGTCGATGATCGACACGGTCGCGGTACGCCCGGCGATCATGCGGAAGTCCGCCGGCACGTCATCGAAGGCGATACGCACCGGAATCCGCTGGGCCAGGCGTACCCAGCTGAACGCCGGGTTGACGTTGGGCAGCAGGTTGGAACCGCTGCTGCGGTCGCGGTCCTCGATACCGGCGACGATGCTCTGCACGTGACCATGCAGGCGGGCGTTGTCGCCGATCACGCGGATATCCACGCCCATGCCGACATGGATGCCGTCCAGTTTGGTCTCTTCGAAATAGCCGTCGATATGGAAGGAGTTGCTGTCCACCACCGACAGCACCGGCCGGCCGGCGGTGACGAATTCCTGGGCACGCGGCGCGCGGTCGTTGACGTAGCCGTCCACCGGGCTGCGGATCACCGAGCGGTCGAGATTGAGCTGGGCCGAATCCACCGTCACCTGCGCCTCGGCCAGGGCCGATTGGGCACGGGCCACGCGGGACTGGCTTTCTTCCAGTTGCTCGCTGGGCACCAGGTTGCCCAGGCCACGGTTACGCTTGTACTCGCGCTGGGCCTGGGCCAGGGTTTCCTGGCGGTCGGCCACGGCGGCCTGGGCCTGGCGCAGGGCCAGCTTGAAACGGTCCTGATCGACGGCGAACAGCACCTGGCCTTTGCTCACCAACTGGTTGTCGTGCACATCGACACGCTGGATCAGCCCGGACACGTCCGGGGCGATCTGCACGATGTCGGCGCGAATGTGGCCATCACGGGTCCAGGGCGCAAACATGTAGTACATGACCATGCGCCACACCACGACGACCGCGAAGCTCACGATCAACAGCGTCAGGACGACACGGCCGATAGTCAAAAAAGGTTTTTTCATGTCATCAGATATCGACTGAGTGAGTCCACCGCGCCCAGCAACAGCGCGTACAGCCCCACATTGAACAATGCCCGGTGCCAGACCAGGCGATAGAAGTGCATGCGCGTCAACAGCCCGTGCAGCACCAGAAACAACACATAGGTAATGCCCATCAGCACCAGCAGCGTGGGCAGGAAGACGCCGCTGATATCCAGGTCACCGATCATAGGGGCGCTCCATCCGGTAACGGCGCTTCGATTTCCGTGCCGCCAATGAACTCCACGCCGGGCAACAGCGCCAGGCGCAGGCCAGCCAGGGCATGCAGCAGGTGCAGGCGCGTGTCATCGGCGTCTTGCAGGCCCTGGCCGTTGAGGGCGCGGCGCGTGCGGTCCAGGGTCATCAGCAGACCGCTGGGCGCGGGCAAGCGTTCACCGGCCTTGAGGCAGGCCTTGAAATAACCGCCCACACCTTCCACCACCTGGTTGAGCAGCACGCGCGGCACGCCGAGGATGCGCGGCGAGTAGGCGAGCAGATCGAGCAGGTTCAGCGCCACGCGCAAGTCGCGCAGGGCGGTGCCGGTGTCCTGGCCCGTGAGGCCCAGGCGCGGCAGGTGCTGCATCAGGCGGTCGAGCATTTGGGCGGCCATGTGCCGATGTTCGGCCAGGGTGGCGGGCTCGGTGAGGCTGACGATGTCGCGCCAGCTGAAACGGGTCAGGCGCTTGGCCGCCAGTTCGGCGCCGAAGGGCCGTGCGATCAGGGTCCATACGAAGGCAAACAGCAGGCCCACGGGCCCGGCCAGATTGACGTTGGCAAAGTTGAGGAAATCCGCGTCATAGGCGCCCTGGATGCTGATGAACGACGAGGTGTTGACCAGCGTCAGCAGCATGCCCAGGTAGAACCGTGGCTGCACGGTGAGGGTGCCGATGCAGATGAACGGCACGGCGAACGCCAGCACCAGCATGGGGAAATCGTGCAGGTTGGGCAGCACCAGGAACAGATAGAGGCTGGCGAACAGCACCGACATGGCGGTCCAGAAAAAGAACCGATAGATCTGCGGCGCGGGGTCGTCCATCGAGGCGAAAAAGCTGCACGCCACCGCCGCCAGGATCACCGCACTGCCGCCGTCGGTCCAGCCCAGCAAAATCCACAACACCGAGGCGACGATGATCGCGGTGACGGTGGAAAACGCCGAGTAGAACATCAGGCCACGATCCAGAAATGGCGTGAGCCGGCCCAGGCGCCAGTGGCGGTAGACGGCGCGCCAGGTGTCCTGGCTTTCGCACTGAATGGCGGCTTGCAGGCTGCGGCAGTCCTGCCACAGGTCGACCCACTCGCCCAGGCGGTACAGGGCGTTGGAGAACAGCAGCGTGTGGCGGTCGTCCAGCGCTGCGCCCTGGGGTTGCGCGGCGTCGATCTTGTCACGCAGCACGCGCCAGCGTTCCAGTGGCGCGGTTTCGGTGGTGCTTTGCAGCCAGGCGTTGGCGGCTTGCAGCAACGGCGTGAGCCGATCGAGAAATTGCGGCGCGCGATGTTCGATGGCATACACCGCATCGTCCAGGGCATCAATCACCGGCAACAGGTGAATCATGCGCCCGCGCAATTCCTTGGTGTTGCGCACCGTCTGCGGCCGCGCGCCTTCGTGGGGCAACTGGCCGATCATCAACTCGAGGGTGTTGAACGTGGCGACCATGCCGCCGCGCAGGCTGCTGACGGCTTCAGGCTCCACATCGCGGGTGAGAAAGCGCTGGCTGTAGACCTGGGCGTCGGTAAACCACTTGGCAACCGAGCCATCGAACACCGGCATCAGGCGACGCGGCCAGAACATCGCCCCCACCACGGCCGCCACGGCGATGCCGAGGAAGATTTCCTCGGTACGCGCCTCGGCCACATCCCACACCGCCAGGGGGTTGTCCACCACCGGCAGGGCAATCAGCGGCAAGGTGTAGCCGGCCAGCATCAGGGCGTAGCTGTTGGCCGTGCGCAGATGCAGGGAAAGGAACAGCAAGGTGCCCGTCCACAGGGCGATCACCACCACCAGAATGTAGGGTGACTGCACGAACATCGGCACAAAGAACACCGCCGCCGCCGCGCCCATCAAGGTGCCGATTGCACGGTACAACGCTTTGGAACTGGTGGGGCCGACAAACGGGCTGGAGACGATATACACCGTAGCCATCGCCCAATACGGACGCGGCATTTGCATGAGCATGGCGATGTACAGCGCGATCATCGACGCGGCGAAGGTACGCACCCCGTAGAACCAGTCGCGAGCAGGCGGAAAACCGGTAAAGAATCCGTTCAAGGCGCTGCCGCCTCGGCCGCCTCGAAGGCGCGCAGCACGCGCAGCGCGGCTTCCAGATCGGTGGCGGCGATGTCCACCAGGACTTCCTTGCGCAGGCGCACCAGTTGCGCTTCCACCGCCTGCACCAGCTCACGGCCGCGCTCGGTGAGGCTCAGGGCCTTGGCGCGACGGTCATGGATGTCTTCGGTGCGGCACACATAACCGTCGCTGCACAGCCGGTCGAGCAGGCGCACCAGCGACGGGCTTTCCATGCCTGAAGCCTGGGCCACTTTGACCTGATGCACACCGTCGCCCAGGCGGCCGATCATCAACAGCGGCACGGCGCAGGCTTCAGAGATGCCATAGCTCACCAGCGTGGCCTGGCAGATTTTGCGCCAGTTACGGGCGCCCACCACCATGCTGCTGCTGAGGTTCATCTGGAGTTGTTCGAGGGATTGGGACACTGGATAGTTCGCATACAGTTAGTTTGCTAACTATTAATATGGTGGATGCGTCCGAATGCGTCAAGTTTTGAAACAACTTGGCGGATGGGTGGTGGCGGCCCAGACATTGTGCGTGTCCAGGCTATAAGCCTGCTCATAAACCCCGTCAGGAAAAACCACCTCGAAACTGTTGATGTTGGCGGCGATATCCACCACAGCGCCCAGTTCAATTTCGTCGCACGCGGCGATCCAGTACTTGGGCGCGTTGTTCTCGAGTTTGAATGAGGCGGTCAGGTTCGGCCCGGTCGGTGTGAGGAAGGCATCTCTGCCGTCGATGGAGATGCCCACCACGAATCCTTTCTCCTGCACGGATGTGTCGCTGTGGATGACCATCGAGCCCGTCGGGCTGCCTGCAACAGGTTTGCTGAAGACGGGGGTGTGGTGCAATTCGGAAAACGTGACGGTGTTGTGCTCCTTCAAATCGCCAGGCATCTGACCCTCGGCGCTGAATTTGACTCCTCCAGAGAGCACTTCGTGCGCTTGCCACACGAACCCGTATTCAATCGTCCAGTTGAGGCTGACTTCAGCACCCGGTGCCACGTTGAAGGGGGTGACGTACCAAACCAGCGAAACGGTAGCGTGGTGCTGTTCGGGTAACGTCGGGTAGATATAAAACATCCACGGCATGGAGGATTTGTTGTGCAGTGTCAGCGTGTAGGACATTGTCATGCGGGTCTTTCCCCTGTGCCATTGAGCGTGCGTATGGGCCAGTATCTACAGCTATCGCAGCACCGCGACCATTACAGCGCCTTACACGGCATTACAGGCCGCGGTGTGCCGTTGCCAGGCAGATGCGGTGAGTGGATCGGTCAGCCGTTGAGAAAAAATAGCGCTCCAGGCCGGTGCAGATGGTCTGGGCCACATCCTGCTGCAACGCGATGCAGGGCTTGGTGTGCCGGTCCAGCTGTTCGGACCAGGCGATCGAGCCGGTCGCGGCATTGATCAGACGGACCGAAACGCGCATCAGCGCCCCCTCGATACGCACGCTACCCTCCAGCAGGTGGCTGGCGAAGGGCGCTTGGCTCTGTTCGTCACTGGTCTTTGCAAAAGAATAGGTGACGACCTGGTTGCCAAATTCCTTGAACAGTTGGCAGCTCAACTCTTCGTTCAATCCCGGCGCGAACAGCGTACAGGCGAAATCGTCAGTGAGATTCTTCAGGGGTTGAACGGCAAGGAGGTGGCGTGTTTGTGCGCGTGCCACAGCGTCATCGGCGCGTCGTATCAATGGCATGTAGCTTCCGATCGGGATGGAAATGACCACACTGCCGCCGCCGCCGGCGTCCCTGGAATAATAGGTTTTGAGCTTCTCCCGCAGGCGGCCGGCCTGCACGCGCACGATCGGGTCGTCTCCCGTGCTGTAAAAGGCCGGGTCGCGGTCGAAAACATCAATGCCGATCCCATATTCGGTGGTGTCCTGGAGCGTGTCGCTCAAATACCGTTCGACCAGGAAGCGCAGCAGGCGGCTCAGTCGGGGGGCCTTGCAAAACAAGGGGTTGGCCAGCACCTGTAGCAGCGTAGCGCGGATTTCTGCCTTGTCCGGCGGCGCACCCAGCGTGGTCGAAGGTGGTGTCGGCATGGCATCCGGGAGCATGGGGCGTTTTCTCGCGGTGCGGGTGCTGAAACCAGTGACGTTCTCCCGAAAGGCAGCCACAGGGTATTCGCTGGAATCGAGTAAGTCTGACATGGGTCTTACCTTCTGCATGTCTTCCGTTCGTGAACTTGTCCCTGTTAAATCGGACACCCTATTTTTGTGTAAGTGATGTCTGCAATCTAAGCACAAACTCCCTGGACCGGCGTTGTTTCGCAGGTACTTTAGGGCAACAGGCCATCACCCATAAGTATTGTTACGGTAACGTCGGGTCGCCTGTTACGTGGTGATACTTATTGCATGGCAGTGGCTGCAACTAGATTGCACGCTGGAACCGCAATCCGTATCCACGCCTGGGATGTCTTATGGAAAATGCAGCGGTAGCACACAGGGAAACTCCCAAGGGTGCGCTCAGTTTTGCCAGTGAATGTGAGACGAGTGCGGGCGTGTTGCTCGCGGTCAGGGTGCGCATCAGCCGGATCGATCATCCAAAGCAAGGTGATGTCATCGTCATTGAGTTCGATGCCGACGAGGCTGCGGGCGTGTCGATGCCTTTCAACATCCGCTTTGCTGGCGGTTACCTGGCCTATGGCAAGCTGCATTTGAAGCGCGAAGCGGGCACTGAAAGCGCTGTGGCGGTTCTGCGGGCGGAGGTGACACAGGGGGCCGAGGATGCAGCCGGCAAGACCAGCCATGTCGAGTTGGCGCGCTTTGCGGTAAACCGCCCCCAACCATCACCCGAACCGGAACCAGGGCCAGGGCCAGAACCAGAACCCAAACCACCCAGGCCGACGCCCGAGCCGATCAGGCCGCATGCGCTTGATAGTGCGCTCTTCCCCTATTTGTACATTCGCCAATGGCCGCTTATCAGTGCGGCCCAGAAACAACTGCGTTTCCTCACGTACGTGGTGCCGCAAAACGTGCCGGCCCAGAGTTTTTACGCCCAGTTTTCGGCCTGCTCCAATCGAATCGAGATGGACAGCCTGGCCCTGGGCTTTATTCATGGCGTAACGCCGTACGAGAACCAGTTTGTAACGCAGGCGGATCTCTGCACCGGCACTTATGCGCAGTTATCGCGCCTCAAGGAGACGGTGCTCACGTCGGATTACGATCCCTATACCGTCAGCACCTGGATCTCGGCCAACATGGCCTCTGGCGGGAGCCTGCCGCCCGCTTATGGCGCGGATGTGGAGCGCCTCTGGGAAAGTTATTTCGCCTTGGTCGTCGCGCCGTGGAGCGAGCCAGGGTTGCTGCCGCACCTGTGCGGGTCGCTGGTCATGTCCCATCTGCTGGATTATGTCTACGCGCCGCCGCCCGGTACGCCGCCGCTCACGTCAGCGGCACTGCATGCGTTGATGCAGGCGTCGATCACTTTGCCCGAAGGTTTTTTTGCGCCACCGCCCATCAATGACCCGCCTGTGCAGGCGTCGCCTTCGGCCAAGGACCTGCCGCAAAGCGTAGGCGGCTGGATTGAGCCGTGCTCCATCGGCGACTTGCAAATGGTGCGTCAGCGCCTGCTGCGCTATGTGCCCGGCGAAATCGCCGCCATCGAAAACCTGATGCGCGGCGAGCGCAAAGACATCAGCCGACGGCGCACCCGGCGCCAACTGGATGTCAGCCTGGCGCAGACACTGGATGAGCAGGTGTCGGACGACAGTGCGGTCGACACCCGCGATGATTTGCATGCCGAGACCATCCGCACCATCGCCGAAAAAACAACCAATAAAACCTATACCAACCTGACCACCAGCTACGGGCCGCCGACGTTGGCCATCGTCAACGGCGGGCCGGTAACGACCACCGTGCAGCAGGGTCCGAACAGCGATGACGAGACCCGTTTTGCCCGTGAAGTACTGAACAAGACGGTCAACCGTATCAGCCGCAGCGTGGGCAACCTGCGTGGCAGCAGCGTGATGCATGAAACGGCCGAGACCATCACAAGCACCATCGACAACAGCGCCGGCGCCGGCAGTCGCATTTACGTGCTGCGCTGGGTCAATAAGGTCTATGAAGCGCGCGTGGTCAACTACGGGCGTCGGCTGATGGTCGAGTTTGTGTTGAGCGCGCCGGCCGCAGCGTATTTTCGCGAGGTGACACCGGGCGAACGCGTGGCTTTCGGCCCGCCACGGTCACTTGAGGAACAGGGGATCGATAGCTTCAAGCGGATCACGCCCGAGAACTACGCGCGCCTGGCCGCTGAATATCGCAGCACTGCCATCAGCCCGCCGCCGGAAGCCCGGCGCGATGTCTCGGCGTTACTGGGGGAAGGCGAGTCGACACTGGTTGCCGTGCCGCCTGGATATCAGCCGCAAATTGCCACGGCCCGGGCCTTGGCCGCGCCCGGGGTGACCTGGCCTTTGGTCATGGTTGGGATCAAGACCCTGGAAAGCCCCTACACGCCGGTGGTCATACCGTTCGGCTCTGGCCATAGCCTGGTCATCGCAGTAGGCACCGCGCAGACGGTCGCCTCGCCGCAGGCTGAGAAACCGGTAGTACCAGTACCGGTGCCGGTGCCGGTGCCGGTGCCAGATCCAGCACCTGCGCCAACGCCCATACCAACACCTGCGCCCGCGCCCGCGCCCGCCCCAGTACGGGTGAATGTGATCGTCAAGTGTGTGCCCACGACCAGCGCCATGGACGAATGGCGTATCAAGACCTACAACGCTCTGCTCGAGGCCAGGCAGGCGCTGTGCGCGCGCGGCGACGGCCTTGATCTGCCGGCCGCTCGGGAGCGCTCGGCCCTGGCGGCACGCCGGGTCGAACGACGGGCGCTGCGCCGCGGTTGCCTGGACGTGCTGCAGCGACGTTGCGCCGAGTTGACCGGCGACCTGGACCCGTCTGCGCCGACGTTCGCGGGCGGCACCCTGGCGGGGCCGGGACGCGTGCAATTTATCGACGATCTGTTCGAATGGGATGAGATGAATATTCAGTTCTATCGCCAAGAGGACGGCGCGCATTATCCGTTGGCAGTCGACGATGACGGCGAGGCTCTGTCGCCATTGGCGGCCTTCCAGGCTGCCGATCTGGCCCGGGTGCTGGTGCCGGCCCGGCCGCGCAAGGCCTTGTCTGTGCTCTACCTGCTATCTTCCGGCCAGCTCTGGCAGGCGGGCGATGACAGCGTACCGGTCGAAGCCCACGACGTGGCCACCGTCAACGCGCTGAAGTCGAGCGAGACAGCGCACGACGGCGCTCAGTGCGTCGGCCAACCCTGGGAGATCCTGGTGCCCACGGCGATGCAAGTGATCGACGGCGTTTCCCTGGAGGGCATTCTATGAGCAGACGTCACGGCGCGTGGCCGATGGGCCTGGTGTCGGACGGCAGCTTGCCGGTCGGGGCGGTGACCGCCTTCGCGGGGGCTGTGGGCACCCCGGTGCCGAATACCGCCAAACCCGCAGACGTAACGGCGGACAGCAGCCTGCTCCCGATTGAGGCATGGGGCTGGATGTTATGCGACGGGCGCGAGCTTGAAGTGAGCGTGTACGAGGAGCTGCACGCCATGCTGGGTTACCTGTACGGCGGCAGCGGCGCGACCTTTCATATCCCCGATTACCGTGGCACGTTCCTGCGTGGCAACGATTGTGGCGCCCTTAAGGACCCGGACACCGCGATACGCACCGACCCCACCGGCAGCGCTAAGGTCAAGGCGGGGATCGGCTCGCGCCAGACTGCCGCGATGCTGACTCACGAACACACCTATCAAACCGTGCCCGTGGCCGTGCAGATCGTCGAAGCCGGCTCGGCAGACAGCGCCACGCCTGGGCAGTCGGTGACATCGGCACCGACGGACGCCCAAGGCAATGTGTTGAGCGCCGGTGTCAGCCAGTTTGAGACACGCCCCAGCAACATTGCAGTCAACTACTTGATCAAGTTCACCAGCGGCGCTGGCTCCCCTTGGGCACAGTTGTGGCTGTGAGCGGCATCGACAGCGTTTTCCCCTTTCATTCGATACTTGGCATTCTGAACGGCGGACACCATGGGCAATTCAGCAGAACCGATAACCGACACGGATGTTGCGGCGCGCCAGGAGGCGCTGCGCCTCGATTTTGCGGTGAGCCTGAACGAGGAACACGTCACCTTGCAGGTCGCGACGCAGGTCGCATCAATCGCGCTGGGTGAGCGCACCCACCATTACAGCGTGCTGGCGCTGGCCAGGCATCGCTTGCGTGACGCCGAACGCGGGCTGGACCTCTCCAGCCAGGGATGGATCGAGACGGCGGAGCTGGCCCAAAGCCTGGGCATCGACGAGGCGCACTTGAATATCCACATTTTTCGCGCCCGCACCCAGTTCCGAAGGGCCATCGCGGCCACCGGCCAGGCACCCGAGCTGATCGAGCGGCGGCGTCGCGAATTGCGCATTGGCAGCCTGTACTTTCAGATCACGCGGGGTTCGGCACTGGAGGGCCGCTTCTGGCCGTCAACCCACTAGGATGGGAGCAGGGCGGGCCACAATTGCGGGTACCCGCCCTTGTTATCGGTGGTCGCATAGTTCGAATCAATCGCTATCGGCAGCTTGCTCGAGACTGCTTTGGGCGGGATCGACTGCACCATTTGGTAGCCGCGCCCCGGAATGTCCGGCACGCTGCTGATGGATTTCCAGTAGGCCTGGAACGGCAATTGGTAGAGCTGCTCGCCGCTCAGTCCGCTATTGGCGCCGACATAGAGGCCGGGCGAGTAGCCCGCGTCTTTCACAGCCAGGAACCAGGCATTGCAGTAGTCAATCACCGCCTGCGCCGCGCTTTTGATATTGACGTTTTCCAGGTCCATCCAGACGCTGACGCCGTGGGGTATGCCAACGGTCTGGGCGTGGGCCACGGCGTATTGCCCATACTCTTTGCCCAACGCGCCGGTCGGCGACCAGGGGTAGAAGCGCACGTGCTGCACCGGCATCAGCCCGAGGCCGTGTTGTCGGATAAGCAGCGCTTCGTCGGCACTCAGATCGCCTTTGTTCGCGTTGTCCTCATGGGAAAGGTAACGCAGGCAAAACCCGTAATGACGCGAAACAAACTCCAGCACCATCTTTTCATCCAGCACGCTATCGGTATCAAAACCCTGGAGCGGTGGCGGCACGGTGGCCTTGCTGTTGCTCGGGGCTGGGTGGCCGCTCAGGTGCTCTGCAGCCCCCAGGCAGCGAACGCCTTTGGTGCGGTCGGCATAAATGCCGTTGCAGCCGGTTTTGATGTCGGTGAGTGTCGAACTGCGATTTTTTGCCTGGTTGAAGTATTGCTGTATGCCGGCCCAGATCGCGGCGGTGCCGCCCTTCAGTTGGCCGCCGGTACACGCATCCAGGCTCAAGGGCGCGCTGCGGAGTGCGCCGCTCAATGTCGAAAACGTGGCGGCCTGGATGGCCGCCAATTGGTCGAGAGTGCCTGGCAGGCTGCAGTTGAAGTGAGCGCACCAGGACGATCCGTCACTCATCCGCGCAATCATTCCTACGCCAATCGAGCAGTTATCGGTACCGATGGAATGCCCGTAAGGGACTTGGCTCAGCGCCCCCTGGACGACGCGTTGGTTCACGGCAATAGCAGGCATGTGCGTTCCTCGTACGGGGGATCGGGGCTGAACCCTTGGAGCAGGTTGCGCGCCAGCCAGCCGGGCTGGCGGCGCCCTGGCCGTTTATGCCGGCACTCCTACCACCAGGCTGGTATAGCCCATCTTTGTCAGCCGCTGGGGCAAGTCTGCAAGCACCAGTCCCAATTGCACGACACCGATGTTGGAGTCGTAAGCGGTATACGTTAAGGGCACATCCGCTCCGGGAGTGGTTGAGGGAGTAATCAGAAAGCCCAGCACGTGCACATTGTTGCCGGCCCAAATCTTGGTTCCTGCTGGATACGTTGGCAGTGCTGTAACGAAGGCGGCAGGCAGGACGACGCTGGCGTTGGCGATAGACAACTGCGCTTCCTTCGTTTGACTGTCCAGGCCCAGCAGTGTGATCAGTTGCCCGGCTGCTGTGATCTTGACGGCGTCGACCAGGTTCGAGAGGCCGTAAACCTGCGGGCTGTTTGGATCGTTGAGCCAGTAAGTGGTCAGCAATGAGCAGAATTGATTGACGTAAAACCAGTTGGAGCCGGGGGGCTGCGTCTGAATGAGGTACTCCACCGCGTCGGGGTCCGTGGCATCCAATGTGGCCATGTCGACGAAGAGCGTGGGATTTGGCGTGGTAATGGCGCCGATGCTGATGTGATTAGTCATGTTTTTTCCTTATTGAGCGGGACGGTAGCGATCAATGCATGGCGGGGAAATCCCGCTTTTGGCGCCTGGGTGCCAGTGATGGTGTTCATCCAGATAAAAACTCAGCGCGTAGACGTCAGCGGGAAAATGGACCCTCAGCGTCGGGTGGTGGCGACTGTGGTCGACCACGCTGGCGGCGCCGACATGGTTGGCGGCCGCTATGCAGTAAGCGGGGGTGAAGTCGTATTGCCGGGATGTCATTGCAGTGCTCACCAAAGTACCGGCACCGTCCATGCAGGTTCCGATCAGGTAGGTGTGGTCGGGCACGTTGTCCTCGACCGCGATGGTCCACGGACCCGGCGCCACCGCGCGGGTGCACGACTCAAAACTGGGCGCGTTGTTGTCCAGATTGAACAGCACGCCATGGTCCACCCCCAAGTCGACGACGCACTGGCCGCTGGCGGTAAAGGGCATGGGCGACGGGTGCTGGGAATGGGTCGACCAGATGAAACTGGGCTCGGCGTGCCACATCAGCAGCGCGTGGGAACCGGCCGGCACCAGGCTGGGGCTGGCGATCCATACCAGGGAGGCGATGCGCTCGTCCTTCGTGACGGCAGCCTGGTAGACGAAGAAGGTCCAGTCGCGGTCGGAGGCGTTTGCCAGGCGCAGGCTATAGATCGGTGCCTTCATGGCTGGTTCTGCCTGAACTGATTGGGCGACGGTTCACCGGTACTGAGCGTCCACTCGTTTTGCGCATCCAGGACCGCCGTCATGGTGCAGACCTGATCAGGAAAGCGTATGCGTGCCGGCAGGTTGAACTGGGCTGGATGCAGGGGCGCATTGGGTTTGAGGTCATAGGCACCGAAGCTGATCCAGTAGGCCAGCTGCGCCTTGCGCGCCGGCGTAAATACAGTGGTGATATTCGGGCCGGCGTTCACACTGAGTGTGGCGCCGCCGTGCATGCCCAGGCCTGCGCCTGGAGCCAGGGTGGCGATCAAGCTGCGGTCGCCCTGGATGATCAACTGGCCACTGGGCGCGGGTTCGGGACGCTCGCGAAATTCGTAACCAAAGTGCGTTTGGGCAAGTATTACAGCACTTCCCATCTCGGGCTCGGCGCTGGCGAATTGGCAACTGCTGGTGGCCTCGCTGTCATCGAGCCAGACAAAATCGTAGTCCAGACACCACTCAAAACAAACCACCACCCCCGGATTGGCCCCGGCGACGCGCCACGCATGCTGGCGCACGCCCTGCTGATTACAGGCGGCGTTGGCAAGGTCGTGATACAGGCACGCTTGGCCACTGCGTAGTGATTGATTGACAAACCACAGCGTGTAGTGGGGGTTGCTGGGCATAGTGTCTTTTCCGAAGCTGAGGGCGTAAACCGATCACGGGCAAGGCTGGCGCTACGGCCAGACCCGCCCGCCACCGGCGACGGCAGCGCCAGGGCTACCCGAACGCCGCCGCAATGCCGCTTAGGCGCTCACCCAGCGGTTGTCCGTACCCAGGGCGTAGGACAGCGCATAAATGTTGTCAGGGAAAATCACTTGTTGGGTCGGATTCACCGTAGTGACATCGAGAACGGTACCGACTTTGACTTCGAAACCGGCAGCGATGTAGTAGGTCGGCGTCGGGGTGAAATGGTGAGTCAGGTTCGGGCCCGCCTCCATGACGAATGCAGCAGAACCGCCGACGCTCATGCCCACCGTGAATTTTTTGTTGGGCACTGAGTTGTCAGCGGTGATCACCAGCGAACCGGAGGGGCTGCCTTTGGCCGGAGAGCTGAAAGACGGCGTGTTGGCGTTGTTGGAAAACTTGATCGTGTTGCTGTCGACCAGGTCGGCGCCGACGCAATCCGAAGCGTTGAAGGTTACGCCTGGCGTCACCTCGCCGACCGCGCCCCATACGAAGCCGTAGTCGATCGTCCACTCGAAAGTGATTTGAGTGCCTTGAGCGATAGTGAAGGGGCTGGCGAACCACGCCAGCGAGAAGATGTTGCTGGCGGACTGATTCGGTACCGTCTGGTAGACGTAAAAAGTCCATGGGTTCACAGAGTTGTTTTTCAGGGTCAGCTGATAAGGGTTAGCCATGTTGATCGTTCTCCACGTGTGCCATTGAGGGTACGGCCGCTGGTCGCGGTGATGGTCCGTGGGAGGAGTATTGGCAGGTTGAGGGGGTGGGGGTATTACAGGACATTACATCGCATTACAGGGAGCGTGCGGCCGACCCGCAAAACATCAGCGGCTGACCGATCACTCTCTCGTGATGGACTGCCGGCCTCAGGCCTGCTGCGCGGCCGTGACCAAGTGATGGAGGTTCTGGCTGTGCGTTTTGGCGGTAAGGGTTTCCAGCAGCTCAGTGCCGATACGGATGCGGCTGCGGGCTGTTTCGTGGAGCAGGTGCGAGGGGGCGAAGGTGTTGAAGGCCAGGACAGGGACGCTGGTTCGGTTGGATTTGAGTCGAGTGAACTGTTCAATTGGGTAGATGTACGGATCGCCAAATCCGATTGCCGATGTGCGGCGACGAGGCGGACGTTAGGGTGATGATTGGGGCTGTGCAACCGGCCTGATGATTACGACCGTCAGTCACCTCACTTCATGTCGCCCCACTCATACGTAATGACGATGTATATACTTCGTCCATACAAAATTGGAGGGACTTGTACATGTCCAAATTAGCCGTCTTCACACTGAAACTCGAATCGGAGTTGCGCGACCAATTCATGGCGGAATGCGAAGCCTCTCATCGCCCGGCATCGCAAATCGTGCGCGAAATGATGCGTAAGTTCGTACAGGCGCAACAGGAATCCAGAGAATATGACGAATTCTTACAGCGCAAAGTCGATGCCTCGCGCGCATCCATACAAGCGGGCCGAGAGATTTCCAATGAAGCTTTGGAAGCTGAATTCGCGGCAAGGCGCGCTCAAGTAGATAACTAGGAATGAGGGTCGCCTGGACACCCGAAGCAGGGCAGGACCGTCGAGATATCTGGGATTTCCTATTCGATAAAAACCCACAGGCCGCTGCCGATATGGACCGGCGTTTCAGTATTGCAGCGGCTGGCTTGGCCCACAATCCGGAAATTGGCCCCTTGGGTCGGATCTCGGGCACACGCGAAGTCATTCCTCACCCGAGCTACCGCCTGGTTTATCAACTTGAGCCAAGCGTGGTGAGAATCGTAGCTCTGGTGCATACCGCTCGCCAGTGGCCTCCCGAAAGTGACACGCCTGATTGATGCCTTAAGCGCACGGGAGCTGAATGCTCCCTGGTCCGCAGTGACGGCGTGAGGAACCGCCAGCCGATCAGCATTTTTTACGCCACCGCCAGACACTCCAGACCTTCACGCCTTCGTCTAGCGGCAGCCTTCAGGCTGCGGCGCCGGCACATTGCACAACACAAACAACCGCGCCCTGGCACCACCGCCGTCCTGGCGACTGAGTTCGCGCCAGCCGTTCGGCAGCGGCGCGAATTCATCCGGCGCTTCGTTGCTGCTGATCAACCATACCCGCCGCGTTTGGACAGGCAGTGCTGACAGGCGATCCAGATAGATGCGCCCACCGTCCTGGTCCACCAGCGTGCCGAAGCCATAGGCATTCGGTCGCGTCGAGGTGCCGTCGGATTTGGGCGGGGTGTAAAGCTGCAACTGCGCGTCGGTCTGGTCGTAATACACGTAGCTGAGGTACCACATCATGTCGCTGAGGACGATGCGATCATCCTCCTGGTAATTTCGATTGACGAACTCCACCGGCACGTTGAATTGATCCTGCTCATCCACCTCGAAGTTGTTCTTCAGGCCCAGCAGTTCCATGCCCACAAACAGCACCAACAGCGCTGCGCCCAACCATGACAGGCGTGACGGCAAGCGGTCGATGGCCATCGCCAGGACGATCGGCAAACCCAGGGCGTACACCGTGAGATAGCGCTCGATAAAGACCGGCGAGATAAACGACACGCCATACACCAACAGCAACGGCAGCAGGAAAAACAACGCAGGCAAACGAGCCCCGGGGTTGCGCCATGCCGTCACCCAGACCACCGCTCCCAACAACAGCGGAAAGGTCCAGAACAGCGGCGCCCAGAAATCAACGCCTTCATCCTGCAACACGAACTGCCAGATCATCGAGGGCAGGGACAGCAGGTTGACCGGCTCTTCCCAACCAATGTCCCCGCCTACCTTGAGTTGTTCGACGTGCTGCACCAGGTCCAGAAGGTTCGGCAGCCAGGGCAGGTACAACACCACAATCGTGGCGTTGGCCACCCACCATGCCGGGCGCGTGATCAGACGCGGGCCTGGCGAGTGCAGCCCGAGGTACGCCCAGTGCACCACCACACACAGCGCGGTGAAATAATGGGTGTAGAAACCGGCGCTCATCAACAGCACATAAGCGGCCAGGTAAAGCGTGCGCTCGGGCTGGCGCAGCCAGTAGACCAACGCCAGCGTCGCCCCCAACAGCCATACGCCGAGCAGCGAATACATGCGTACTTCCTGGCTGTAGCGCACCGCCGTCGGCAGCAGCGCCAGCAGGATGCCGGCCAGCAGCGCGGCGCGACGGGTGGACAGTTGCCGCGTCAGCCAGATCCCCAGGCCCACCACGACGGCACCGGGGATGGCGCTCATGCTCCTGATCGACCAGATGCTGTCGCCAAACACTTCGATCCAGCCGCGCAGCAGCACAAAATACAGCGGCGGATGCACATCGTGGGCGGCGTGAAACCACAGGTCGGCCAGCGCATATTCGCTGAGCAAGAGGCTCGAGCCTTCGTCACCCCAGATCGCCGCCGACGTCAGGTGGTAGAACCGCAGGACCATGGCCAGCGCCAGGATCGGCACCCACCAGAGGCGGCTGAGCCACCCGGCGCCGTCCCGGGTCAGGCGATTGAACGCAGGCAAGACCCGGACTTTTTCATTTTGCTCTACCACCGACCGACGCATATCGACTCCGTTACGACTGCCCTCTACAGGACAAACCCTGCGCATGCGCAAACACCGCCACTTTAGGCCAAAAGCGGTGGGCCCGTTGCTGGAATCAGACAAATCAACAATTTGCGTAGGCCTTCACCGAAGCACTCGTAGGATCAGGCTATGATTGCCCTCCTCCACGGACTCAGGATCAAGGAAACGTTATGCGCATCGGTTTGCTGTCACCTCTGGCTCTGGCCTTGCTGGCCGTTATTCCCCTGGCGGCCCAAGCCAGTTCCGACGACTCGTGCTACCCCGACTGGCGGGTCTCGCGTGACAGTCTCGAACCGTGCAGCAACCAGCCTTTCCTCAGCCCGGGCAACGATAGCCGGGTCAACCTGCGCCTGTTGCTGGCCGATAAAAAAGCAGCGCCGCTGACGCCCAATGCCTTGGGCGAAGACGACTTGGCCCAAGGGTTCGGCCCGGTGCCGTTTCCGGTGTATCGCCTGATGCCGATTCCAGCCGCGAGCGATGAGCCCGATAACCAGGCGGACGATTCACGCACTGCCGAGCTCGACACCCTGCTCCAGCCGCTGGGCATCAAGCGCGATGAATACAAAACCGCCGGCGAAGCCTTCCTCAATGGTGAAGGCAGCCGCTGCCGCAGCAACAATGACGACAGCGCCACGGCGTTTATCAGCCAAGTGATCAAGGCCGATATGCCGCCGGCTGAGCGCGACGTATTGGTCAAAGCCCGTTTGCAGCTGCTGACAACCTGCGACTGGGACGGCCAGGTGGTGGACGCGCAGTTGACGCCCTCGGCCAACGCCCAACTGTTTCGCACTTATTTGCAGGCCGCCGCTGACTTCTACAGTGGCCGCTTCGGTGACGCCGAGCGCGGTTTCGCCGCCGCCGCGACCAGCGATGCACCCTGGCTGAAGGAAACGGCGCTGTACATGACCGCGCGCACTTCGCTGAACCAGGCCCAGGCCCAAGCGTTCGACGAATACGGCATGCCGCAGCGCGAGCAGGTGGACAAGCCCGCGTTGAACCACGCCGAACAAGGCTTTCTCGCTTACCTGAAAACGTATCCACAAGGCGATTACGTGGCCTCCGCCCGTGGCCTGCTGCGCCGGGTGCACTGGCTGGCGAACGACGATGCCAGGCTTGCCGAAGACTTCACCTGGCAGCTGACCGAGGCCACCGACGCCCAGCGCAATGTGAGCGTGGACGAATTGGTCGAAGAAGCCGACCTCAAATTACTGATGGCCGGCAACACGTCGACGAACAGCCCAATGCTGCAGGTGGTCAGCGACCTGATGGCGATGCGTGCCCACACCCCGCCCCTGTTGAGCCGCGCAGACCTCGACAAGCAAAAGAGCACCTTCGCCAACGAGCCGGCATTGTTCGACTACCTGCAAGCGGCGTATGCCCTGTATGTCGAGCATCAACCCGACACTGCCCTCAAGCATCTGCCGGCGGACGTGCCGTCAACCCTGGACTATTTCGCCTTCAGCCAGCAAACCCTGCGCGCCCTGGCCCTGGAAGCCAAACAAGACTGGGCAGGTGCGCAAGCCCTGTGGCTGCAACTGCTGCCGCTGGCCAGGCAACCGCTGCAACGCGACCAGCTGGAGCTGGCCCTGGCGATGAACTACGAGCGCAGCGGCCAACTGGCCAAGGTATTCGCCGCCGACTCGCCGATCAGCGCCAAACAGGTACGTTACATCCTGCTGCGCAACGTCGCCGGCCCCGACCTGCTGCGCCAGCAGATCGCCAATGCCAGCGACCCGACCGAACGCCAGAGCGCGCAATTCGTGCTGCTCTACAAAGACCTGCTGCACCGCCAGTTCGCGACCTTTGCCGACGACCTCAAGCAAGCCTCGTTGTCCGAAGACAAGCTCGGCACCAGCCTGGGCTACACCTACACCAGCGGCCAGACCTTGAAGCTGTTCCAGTGGAACGGTGACAAGGCCGAATCCGGCTACGCCTGCCCAGGCATCGCGCAAACCGCCGCGACCTTGCAGGAGGATGCAAAAAAAACCCACGCCCTGAACTGTTTCGGTGAGTTCATCCTGCGCAACGGCCTGGACGGCATGCCCCTGGAACAACCTCGCGCCGCCGGGAGCCTGGGCAGCACCGCCTCGGACTTCAAGGGTGAGACCTTCTCGCGCCTGGACGGCTACAAACAGGTGATCGCCAACGCCAAGGCACCGAAAACCGACAAGGCCTACGCACTGTTTCGCGCCATCAACTGCTACGCGCCGGCCGGCTACAACAGTTGCGGCGGTGAAGACGTGGCGCCGGCCGTGCGCAAAGGCTGGTTCCGCCAGCTCAAGAGCGGTTACGCCGACACGCAGTGGGGCAAATCGCTGCAGTACTACTGGTGAAGTCGCTGTGGCTGGGCTTGCTGTTGCTGGCGAGCCCGGCCTTCGGCGCCGTCGACGCCCGTGACTACGACGCCTTCTGGTTGTGGAGCGGTGTCACGCCCCAGCCGGTGCTCAAGCAGGCCAAAACCCTGTACATCCTCCAGGGCCAGATCAACTCCACGCGCCGCGCACCGCAACGCGGCGTGCAACTGATCGCCCAGGGCATGAGCGTGCCGCGCATCACCCAGGGCACTGTCTGGGTGGTCTACCGCGCCCATACCTTGCACTGGCCGGAACCGGTCTACACCCAACTGCTCGGCCAGGTGCAACGCTGGCGTGACGCGGGCAACCCGGTGGTCGGCATCCAGATCGACTTCGACGCCCGCACCCAATACCTGCACGAATACGCCGCCTTCCTGCGCGACCTGCGCCAGCGCCTGCCGGCCGACCTGCGCTTGAGCATCACCGGCTTGATGGACTGGAGCAGCAACGCCGACCCGGCCGCCATCGCCCAACTCAAGGGCGTGGTGGATGAAGTGGTGGTGCAGACGTATCAGGGACGCCACAGCATTCCAGACTATGCGGCCTATTTGCCCCGGATGAACCGGATGGGCGTGCCGTTCAAGGTCGGCTTGATTCAGGGTGGAGAGTGGGAGGCGCCGGGGTATTTGCAGGGGAGTGAGTGGTTTCGGGGGTATGTGGTGTTTTTGCAGAATCGTTGACACGTCGGTTAAATTTATGCAAGAAAGTGTCCTCTGTCCGCGGACAGAGGACACTAACTTTTGGGGCCATATGAAAAGTCAAGACATCGTAGTCCTGTTCAAACTGATCAGCCTCGAATTACGGGCCAAAGGGGAGCGGGTAAAAAAACGGGTGTTTTCTGTGGAGAAAGACGCCGCGGCCCTCGGTTTTCAAAGTCTTGCGGCCTATATTGAAAACTTCGAAACCGTTCAACTTTCAACAATGGATGACTGGCGCGGGTGGGATGACGCAGACGAGGATTCTGAAGAACACGCTTCGCAAAACTACTCTGTGAGAGCGCTGTCTTCAGCTTTGGGTCTGAGCAAAACCGAAGTGTCTTCATCCCTGAATCGTTGCAGGGAAATCGGCTTGATTTATACGAGGCAAATCGATGGAATCCCGCTGGTAAGAAGCACAGCGCTGCTGGATTTGGTTACGCACAGCATTCGCTATATTTTTCCGGTTAAGCCTGGCGCTATCGTCCGAGGCATTCCAACGGCCTTTGCCGCACCGGTATTGGCAGGCAAAGTGATGAGCGGAGGCGACCTTATTCCCGTCTGGCCAGATGCCTACGGAAAAAGCAAAGGGCAGGCAATTACACCGTTGTACAAAACCGTTCCCGGCGCCGTGAAGAAAGACGAGCTTCTCTATCATTTCCTGGCCCTCGTTGATGCCATCCGCATCGGCGGACCGCGTGAGACCAAAGTCGCCGACGCCATGCTGCGGGAGTGGATACTGTGACGTCCAACCGAGCAATGATGCTGCAAATGCTTGAGGAGGTTGCCGAGGCCCTGGGCGAAGAGTTATGTGAGCAGGTTGCCTTTGTCGGTGGATGCACCACTGCCTTGCTTATCACTGACGAATACACCCTGGAGTCGATTCGCGGTACCGATGATGTGGACTTGGTCATTCATCTGACAGGCACCGCTGATTGGTATCGGCTGGAAGAAAAACTCAAACATCGAGGTTTCAAAAACACTGGCCAAGACTCGGTAACTTGCCGTTTACGACTGGGCCAGTTGAAAGTCGATTTCATGCCGACGCAGGAGAACGTCCTAGGCTTCGCCAATACTTGGTTCGTGGGCGGGTTGGAACGCGCCATTGGCTGCACCTTGCCCAACGGAACACGGATCAGAGTGTTCGCCGCACCCTGGTTCCTCGCAGCCAAATTGCAGGCCTATCAGGGGCGCGGTCATGGCGATGTACTGATGTCCAACGACATTGAAGACATCATCGCCCTATTGGATGGCAGGGAAGAACTCATCGAAGAAGTGAAACAGGCGCCTATCGAACTGCGGCATTTCGTGAGCGAACAATTTACGGCACTGCTTGCGTTACCCGCATTTGAGGACGTGATCCAAAGCACCGCCCAGGATCCAGCTCGTACGGCGTTGATTCACGAACGACTGACCGCGTTGATTGGATTCGGAGCAACCGCTTGATCCTGCAATTGAACTTGAGTCGGCAAGGAACCGGCAGGATAGAGAACCGCGATGTCAGCGGCTCGGCACACAATGCTGGCACACACCTCTACGTGATTGCCGACGGCACTTCAAAACCAAATAGTGGCGAATTGGCAAGCGCTTTGAGTCACCACCTGCTTGAGTGTTTTCGCCATGCGCACCCTGTTGTGGTGTCTTGTCCTGAACACGCCCTGATGCTGGTGCTTACTTCCCTCGACGAAGTGCATTCAAACATCTGTCCAGACTTTCCATTGGCGTCCACCAGCTACCTTGTATTGCTGGTAGTTGGTCACACAGCAATCTCCATTCACGCAGGTGATTGCTGCCTGGGCCATCTGGAGAAGTCTCAACGCCTGAACTGGGTGAACTCACCTCATTGCGGCCCAAACTGGAGAGGCGATCTGAGCCATTCGCTCATCGCCAACTCTCCAGCCCGCAAAACACTAGACACGACATGGATCATGGCGACAGATGGATTCTGGGCCGAACTCTCAGCCGAAGATCAGTTCAAGGCCGTCGTAGAACGTACCCTTGACGGGTGCGCAACCGAAGACGACGTCACGTTCATGTTATTGCGTACGTAAAAAAGCTGTTACCAAACGTAGGTTACGCTCGACACCACCTTTGGCCATTCGTCGTAGCAGCAATCCAAATTACTGGAGCACAGCGAGACGCGGGTCTTGTGGGTACGCCCGATTTCCTCCGATCACTGAACAGCCTGCAACGGATACACCGACTCCCACCCTCCTCCCAACGCCTTGTACAAGCCGACCATGGCCAACGACACGCCCGTGGAGCTTTCCACCCACTGTTCCTGGGTCGCCAGCAGCGCGCTTTGCACGGTAAGCACATTGACGAAATCCGCTACCCCTTCGACGTACTGGTGTTGCGCGGTGGTGAGCGCGATCTGGTTCTGGCGCACGGCTTCGGCGAGGCTGTCGCGGCGCAGTTGGCTGGCGTTGTAGCGGGTCAGTTGGTCGTCGATCTCATGCCAGGCGCGCAGCACGGTTTGCTGGTAGGCCAGCGCCGCTTCCTGTTGCTGGGCTTCACGTAAATCGACCATGCCTTGCAGGCGCCCGCCGTTGAACAGCGGCAGGCTCAATTGCGGGCCGAAGGCGAAGGCGCGTGAGCCCCAGGAGCCGAAGTCCGAGAGTTGCAGGGCCTGGGAGCCGAGGCTGCCGGACAGGGTGATGCGCGGATAGAAATCACCCTTGGCCACGCCGATGCTGGCAGTGGCGGCGTGCAAACGGGCTTCGGCCTGGCGGATGTCCGGGCGGCGCTCGGCCAGTTCCGATGGCAGGCCGATGGCGACCTGGCGCTGGGTCTGCGGCACGGCCGCGTCCTTGGACAGCTGCGCGTGCAGGGCTTGCGGCGGCTCGCCCATCAGCAGGCTCAGGGCGTTGATCAACTGATCCTGGCGCTGCTGCAGATCGGGCAGGCGTGCTTCGATGGCGGCGACCTGGGCGGCGGCTTCGGCCACGTCCAGGTCGGTCGCCACACCGTCGGCCAGGCGCAGTTGCGAGAGCTTGAGGCTGTGGCGGGCGACGTCGAGGTTTTGCTCGGTGACGGCGCGGGTGTTCTGTACGCCGCGCAGTTGGATGTAGTCCTGCGCGGTCTCGGCCAGCACCGACAGCAACACGGCGCGGCGGTCGTTTTCGGCAACGTCCAGGGTGGCGTCGGCGGCTTCGATCTCGCGCTTGACCCGGCCCCAGAAGTCCAGCTCCCAGGCAGCGGAAAAGCCCATGTCCCACTGGCTGAAGGCCGAGCGGCCGTTCTCGCCGGAAGGGTCGTTCAAGCCTTTAGCGCTGTTGCGCTTGCGCTGGTAGCCGCCGTTCGCATCGACGTCAGGGTAGCGTTCGGCGGTGGTCACCTGGCGCATCGCGCGGCTTTGTTGCAGGCGGCTGCTGGCCAGCTTCAGGTCGAGGTTATCGCTGAGGGCGCGGCGCGTGAGCGCTGACAACTGCTCGTCGTGGAACACGTCCCACCAGCGCTCCTGCAACGGGTCGCTGCTGGCACGACTGGCTGCCTGACGCCCCTGGGGCTCACTCCATTGGGCCACCTGCGGGCCTTGCGGCGGTTGGAAATCCGGGCCGACGGTGCAGGCACTCAGGCTGATGAGGCTCAAGGTGAGCCAGGCGAACTGTCTCATTGCTGGGCCACCTCAGGGTGGGGCGCGACCGCCTGTGTGTCGACACTGGCCTCCACCGACATACCGACGCGCAAGCGCTCGGTCAGCGGCTGATTGGGCTCCAGCACGATCTTCACCGGAATACGCTGCACCACCTTGGTGAAGTTGCCGGTGGCGTTGTCCGGCTTGACCGCGGCGAAGGTCACCCCGGTGGCCGGCGCCAGGCTTTCCAGGTGACCGTTGAGCACCTCGCCGTCGAGGCTGTCGACGCGCACTTGCACGGTTTGGCCGGCATGCATGTGGGACAGTTGCGTCTCCTGGAAATTGGCCACGACATAGGCCTCGGCCAGCGGCACGACCGCGAGGATCTTGCTGCCCGGTGTCACATAGGCGCCGACCCGTACCGCCCGCTCACCGACCATGCCGTCCACCGGCGCGACGATACGCGTGTAGGACAGCTGATAACTGGCCATTTCCAGTGCGGCCTGGGCGCGCTTGAGCCCGCCTTCGGCGGCGTCACGCTGGGCCGTGAGGATTTCCACTTGCTTGCGTTCGGCGGCCAGCACTGCCGTGGACTTGGCCAGTCGCGCGGTGGCCTGGTCGATGCGGGTCTTGGCTTGCTGGGCGTTCTGCACGGTGCCTGCGCCGACGCCGGCGAGGTGGTTGTAGCGGTTCAGTTCGTGTTCGGCAAACGCCACTTCGGCACGGTCCGCCGCCACGGTGGCCTGGGCCTGGGCAATCACCGAACTTTGGCGCTCCAGGGTCGCGCTGGCGTTTTTCAGTTGGGCCTGGGCGACCAAGGTGTCGGCGTCGGCGGCCTGGGCGGCGGCGCGAAAGTCGCGGTCATCGATCAACGCCAACAGCTGGCCGGCTTTGACGCGCTGGTTGTCCTGCACCAGCACTTCCTTGATGAACCCGGCCACGCGGGGGGCGACCAGGGTGAAATCGGCGGCGACGAAGGCGTCGTTGGTGGTCTGGCGCCGGCTGCCCAGGAGGCCTGGCGCAACCAGGTACACCAGCACGCCGACGGCAAACACAGCGATAACGGAGACGGCGATTTTGTCTTTGCGTTTCATGAGAAATCCTTGGGGTCAGGTCGGTGCGCGAGGCGGAAAAATCCGCGTAGGCATCCAGAAAATCAGCAGGATCAGCGCCACCGCGACACCGGCCATGACGACATACAGATCCGAAGAGGTGAGCACCACGACTTGCGCGTGCAGGCGCTGCGCCAGGCCCGGCGCGTCGCCGTCGGCCAGGGGCGAATTGCCCAGGCGGTCCACCAGCATGGTCGAGTGAAAATGCCCGCGCTGGGTGGTCAGCGTATCCAGCACAGCGGTGGCGATCACGGCGGACAGGCCCTTGACGGTGTTGAACCAGGCCGAGGCGAACGGCCCTTCGATGGGCTGGATACTGCCGGTGGACAGCATCAGCAGCGGCAGCACAGCCATCGGTTGGCCGAAAATCTGCAGCAGGTACCAGCCATAAAAATCATCGCGAATCCACGCCGACGTCAGGTGCGAACTGCCGATGCAGCCCAGCACCAGCATGCCCAGGCCTATCCCCAGCACCCAGCGGCAATCGACCCGGCGCAGGTTGCACAGCGCGGCCACCAGCGGCAGCGCGATCAGTTGCGGCAGCGCCATCAGCAGCATCACCGGCGCGGTTTGCAGGGGGCGGTAACCCTGGACCTGGGCGAGAAAACTCGACGGGATGATGATGACCGAGGTCAACACCATCAACACGCCGGCCAGCACGATCAACGCGAACGACAGGTTGCGCAGGCCGAGCATCTGCAACTTGAAGAACGGCAGCGGCTGCGACCATTCGTTGAGCATGAACAGCACCATCAGCAGCGTGCCGCCACTGAGCAGGAAGGTGATCAGGCCTGACTCGAACCAGTCCAGGCGATTGCCTTGCAACAGGCCGATCACCAGCATGCAGATGGCCGGGAAGCCCAACAGCAGACCGCGCCAGTTGAACTGCTTGAAACGCTCCAGGCGCAGCGGATCCTGCGGCAAGCCGTAGGCCACGGCGGCCATCGCCAGCAGGCAAGGCCCGACGATCTGCCAGAACGCCCATTGCCAGCCGACGTATTCGGTCCACAACGCCGCCAGCGGCGTGCCCAGGCTCGGGCCGAAGGTGGCCGTCAGGGCATAACCGGCCAAGCCGTATAACTTGACGTTGGCCGGCAGGAACCGCAGCGCCACGGTCATCAGCATCGGCGGCAACGCGCCACCGGCCAGGCCTTGCACCGTGCGCAGGAGCAGCAGGCTTTCGTAGTTCGGTGCGAACGGGCACAGGATGCCGAGCAGGGTAAACAGGCCGATGGCACACAGGGTGAAACGGCGCAGCGAGAGCGTCACCGCACACCACGGCGCGAACGCCATCGCCGCCACGGAGGTGGCGGTGTAGGCCGCGACCAGCCAGGTACCTTCGTCAAAGCCGATGTACAGCGCACCACGGATATCGGCGAGGGCGACCTTGGTGACCATCTCGTTGAGGCCGGACACCAGCACCGCCAGCAGCACGCCGACCAGGCCGATGATGATGCGCGGACCGAATACCGGTGGGCTGGGCGCAGTGGGTTTGGCTGCAGCCTCGAAGGCGGGGGCAGCGAGGGAGGTCATGGACAGGTAACTCGGAATAAAGAAATACCCGAGCAGTTTAATCAGGCTCTAGCATGACAAAAAGTTACTTGTTGTCAGCTTATAAGTGCGTCAGACGCAATCCATGATTGGAGGGGCCAAGCCCTCATGTAGGAGCGAGCTTGCTCGCGAAAAACTCACAGGCGCCGTGTTCATTCAGGAAACAGGCGTTATCGTTGACGTTTTTCGCGAGCAAGCTCGCTCCTACAGACTGGCTGAGGGCTGGGCTTCGAGCCAGGTGGCGTGGCAGCTTTCGCGCATGGTTTCGCGCAGCCATTTGTGTGCCGGGTCTTTGTCAAAGCGTGGGTGCCAGGATTGGGCCAATACCAGCGTCGGCAATGAGATTGGCAGCGGGAATGCGCGCAACGGCAGCTTCAGGCGCGTAGCGCTCAGGAGCGCTTCCTTGGGCACCGGCAGCAGCAGGTCGGAGTCGGGCAGCATGAACATCGCACCGTGAAAGCCCGGGGCGATCATTGCCACGCGGCGCTCCAGGCCCTGGGCATTCAACGCGGTATCGATCGGCCCACGGGCGATGCCGCGCCGCGAGATGCTGATGTGGGAATAACTGGCAAACCGCGCGGCGGTGATCTCTGCGTCGAACAGCGGATGATCTTCCCGCGCCAGGCCGACGAAGGTGGTCGAGAACAGGTTCTGCACCTTCACTTCGGGGCTCGCCGGCAGGGTATTGCTCACGCGCAAGTCCAATCGCCCTTCGCGCAGCGCTTCGTCGTCGGTGTCGCCTTCGGGCACGAAGCGCAGTTCGCAGAACGGCGCCACGCGCTGCATGGTGTCGAACAAGCGACCGCCATACACGCCGATGAAAAAGTCATTGGCGCGCACGCTGAAGCGGCGGCGCAGGGTGCTCAAGTCCACTTGATCGGCCGAGCGAAACAGCAACGCCGCCTGCTCCACCACAGTGCGCACTTGGCCTTGCAGCTCCAACGCCTTGGGGGTCGGTACCAGGCCGCGACCGGCGCGTACCAGGATCGGATCGCCGACCGCTTCACGGATACGCGTAAGGGTGCGGCTCATCGCCGCCGGGCTCAGGTTCATCCGCCGCGCCGCGCCCACCACGCTGCCTTCATCGAGCAAGGCGTCGAGGGCGACCAGCAGGTTCATGTCCGGTAGTTGCATGCCAAGCACTCGTGATCGATCGGGAGTGAACTGGGCGCAATCCTATCAGGCTTTACCGGTTCAGAACGGCGCATCGCCCTGGATGGTGGTGCGCAACAACTTACGGCGCAGGTGGCTTGGGCAACCGGCGGCCAGGTGGATCAGCGAGCGGTTGTCCCAGAACACCAGGTCGTGGGGCTGCCACTGGTGGCGGTAGATGTTTTCCGGCAGCACGCTGTGGGCGTAGAGCTGGGCCAGCAGGTCGCGGCTTTCGTCATCCGGCAGGCCGACGATGCGGGTGGTGAAACCTTCGCTGACGAACAGCGCCTTGCGGCCGTTTTCAGGATGGGTGCGCACAATGGGATGCACCACTTCGGCCACCTGGGCGAGCTGTTCAGGGGTCAGGGTCGGGCGCCAGTTACCTTCGAATTTGGTTTCGCTGTAACGCGCGGTGTAGGAATGCGCGGCGCGGCGCCCTTCGACGGCGTTGCGCAGGTGCTCAGGCAGTTGCTCCCAGGCCTTGTGCATGTCGGCAAACAGGGTGTCGCCGCCTTCGGACGGCAGTTCCTGGGCATGCAGCATCGAGCCCAGGCTGGGCAGTTCCTTGTACGACAGGTCCGAGTGCCAGAACTTGCCCGCATCGCCCAGGCCGATGGATTGGCCGTTTTCGATGATGTTGGAGACGATCAGGATTTCCGGGTGGTTGGCCAGCAGGAACTGTTTGAGCACGTGGATCTGCAGCACACCAAAGCGCCGACTGAAAGCGATCTGTTGTTCAGGGGTGATGCGTTGGTCGCGGAACACGATGACGTGGTGGTCCAGGTGCGCGCGGTGGATGCGGGCGAAGTCCTGGTCGTTGACGGGATGGGACAGATCCAGGCCGACGATTTCGGCGCCGACACTGCCGGGGAAGGGGCGGATGTCGAAGGTTTGAAGGGTGGCGGGCATTGGGTTCACTTCCGGCGGACAGGGCAGTGAATTTATAGGCCTGAGAATGGAAGTTTAAATACTGTTAGGGCATATCCATATGCATTGGTGATGCTGAGGGCCCTATCGGGGGCAAGTCGAATCGTCGCACCGCCCCTCCCACACTTGATTTGTGAACACATTTAAAATGTGGGAGGGGCGGTGCGACGATTCGACTTGCACCCGATGAGGCCGGAGCAGGCGATAGAGATCAGCGCTCGTGCAACGCCTCCGCCCGCGCCTTGATGATCGGCTTGAGCAGGTAGCTGAGGATGCTTTTCTTGCCGGTGATGATGTCCACCGAGGCGACCATGCCGGGGATGATCAGCAGCGGTTTCTCATCGGTGCCCAGGTGGCTGCGGTCGGTGCGCAGGGTGATCATGTAGTAGGTGGTTTTCTTGTCTTCATCGGTGATGGTGTCGGCGCCGATGCGTTCGAGCTTGGCCTTCAGGCCACCGTAGATGGTGTAGTCATAGGCGGTGAACTTGACCACCGCTTCCTGTCCAGGGTGCAGGAAGGCGATGTCTTGCGGGCGGATCTTGGCTTCCACCAGCAGGGTGTCGTCCAGCGGTACGATTTCGACCATGTCGCTGCCCGGCTGGATGACGCCGCCGACGGTGTTGACCAACAACTGCTTGACGATGCCGCGCACCGGCGAGGTGACCAGGGTACGGCTGACGCGGTCTTCCAGGGCGCGGCCGGTGGATTCGGCCTTGTTCAGTTCGGTGCGCGCTTCGTTGAGTTGGGTCAGGGCTTCGCTGCGGAATTTGCCACGGGTCTCGTCGATCTTGCGCTGCACTTCCTTGATCGCCGATTCGGCGCGCGGGATCGCCAGGGTGGTGGCGTCCAGTTGGCCCCGGGTTTCCATCTCGGCGCGCTTGAGGCGCAGCACTTCCACCGGCGACACCGCGCCCTGGGCCACCAGCGGCTCGGACATGTTGATTTCCTGGCGTTGCAGGGACAACTGGCTGCGGTACTGGCTTTGCTTGGAGGTGAACTCACGCAACTCCTGTTGGCGCTGCACCAATTGCTCCTGCAAACCGCCGACTTCGTCTTTCAACTGCTGGCGGCGGCTTTCATACAGTGAGCGCTCGTTGGCGGCCTGGCTGGGCGCGGCCTTGAGCACATCGTCGGGAATCGTCAGCGGGCGGTCGTCCACCTGCGCACTCAGGCGCTCGACGCGCAGCTGCATGGCCAGGCGCAGCGCTTCGGTTTCCCCGGCGTTGGACACGAACCGCGTGTCGTCCAGGCGAATCAAAGGCGCACCGGCCTCGACGATCTGGCCTTCCTTGACGTACAGCTCGGCGACGATACCGCCTTCCAGGTTCTGGATTTTCTGCAGCTTGGACGACGGAATCGCCTTGCCGTCGCCTCGGGTCACTTCGTCGATTTCGGAGAAACCCGCCCACACCACCAGGAACACAAAGAACGCGATGATGGCCCAGATGGTCAGGCGGATGACCCGCGGCGCATCTTCGATCAGCGCTTTGTTGACCTCGGGCAGCGGCTGGCCCTGCAGCGAGTCGGAACCTTTGAAGTAGCGCCCGACCGCGCTTTTGATGGAGTTAAGCGACACTGATCTGCCCCTTTTTCAACGCTTCCATGACCACGGCTTTCGGGCCGTCCGCGAGGATCTGCCCACGGTCGACCACCAACAGGCGGTCCACCAGGGACAGCAGCGAGGCACGGTGCGTCACCAGGACGACGGTCTTGTTTTGCACCACGGCATGCAGGCGTTGTTTCAAGCGTTCTTCACCGGTGTTGTCCATGGCGCTGGTGGGTTCGTCCAGCAGCAGGATGGGCGGGTTGAGCAGCAATGCACGGGCCAGGGCGACGTTCTGGCGCTGGCCGCCGGACAGGTTCTGCCCACGCTCGCCAACCTGCAGCTCATAGCCTTGCGGGTGCAGGCGCGCGAATTCGTGCACGCCGGCCAGTTCGGCGGCTTGCAGCACCATCTCGTCTTCAACGTAGCGCGCACCGCTGACCAGGTTGTCACGCAGGGTGCCGGCCAGCAGTTGGATGTCCTGGGCGACGTAGCCGATGTTGTGGCGCAGTTCGCTGACGTCGATCTGGCGCACGTCCACACCGTCCACCAGCAACGCGCCGGAGTCGGGTTGATACAGGCCGACGATCAGTTTGGCCAGGGAGCTTTTGCCCGAGCCGCTGCGACCGATGATGCCGATCTTTTCCCCTGGCTTGATCACCAGGTTGATGTTTTTCAGCGCCGGATTCTGTTGGTTCGGGTAGGTGAAATTCAGGCCCCGGCACTCGATGGCGCCTTGCAGGGTGCGACGGCTCATGGGGCGCTCTTCGAAATTGCGCTCCTGGGGCAGCTCCATCATCTGGTCCACCGAGGTCATGGTGACCTTGGCCTGCTGGTAACGCGTGAGCAGGCCCGACAGCGAGGCCAGCGGGCTCAACGCGCGGCCGCTGAGCATGTAGCAGGCAATCAGGCCGCCCATGCTGAGGTTGCCGTCGATGATCTGGTACACGCCGAACACGATCATGATCACGCCGGCCAGTTGCTGGATCAGCAGGGTCATGTTCATCGACAGGCCCGACAGCAATTTCACCCGCAGCTCGAGCCGGCTCAAAGTGCCGATGGTCTGTTCCCAGCCGTACTGGCGTTCGCTCTCGGCATTGTTGACCTTGACCGCATCCAGCCCGGCGAGGGTTTCGATCAGGCTCGACTGGCGTTCGGCGGCCAGGGCCATGGTGCGTTCCATGGTCGCGACCAAAGGTTTTTGCAGGGCGTAGCCGATCCCCAGCGCAATCGGGAACGCCAGCACCGGAATCCACACCAAATGGCCACCGAGCAGGGCGATCACCAGGAAGATCAGCAGCGTGAACGGCAGGTCGATCAGGCTGGTGAGGGTCAGGGAGGCGAGGAAGTCGCGCAGGCTCTGGAACTCATGGATGTTCTGCGCAAAGCTGCCGACGCGCGCCGGGCGGTACTTCATCGACATGCCGACGATGCGCTCGAACAGGGTGGCGGAGATGATCAGGTCGGTTTTTTTACCGGCCAGGTCCAGGCACAGACTGCGCAGGCTCTTGAGCACCAAATCGAACAGATACGCGCCGCAGATGCCCACGGCCAGCACCCACAGCGTAGAGGTGGCCTGGTTCGGCACCACGCGGTCGTACACGTTCATCACGAACAACGGCGCGGCCATGGCGATGATGTTGATCAGGAAGCTGGCGGCGATGGCATCGGTATACAGCCAGCGCGAACGCTTGAGCGTGTCACGAAACCAGGATCGGGCCCGGGGAATCAGCGTGCCGTGGTTAACGTCGAATTTGTGCTGCGGCTGGGCAAAGAAGACTTTGCCGGTGTAGTCGTCGACCAGCAGCTCGCGCTTGATCAGCACTTCACCGCCATCGCTTTCGCTGAGCAGCACCCGCGCCTGATCATCGCCTTCCCAGCCGAGCAGCACGGTACTGCGCCCGTCCTTGAGCAGCAGCAGCGCCGGTAATGCGATGGCCGGAATCTGTTCGAGCCTGCGTTGCAGCAGCCGCCCCTGCAGGCCGGCCCGCGCGGCGGCACGCGACAGCAACTCGGCACTCAGGCGCTGCGAAGGCAGCGGCAGGCCGGTGGTGAGCATGGCCGCGCTGGCCGGTTTCTGATGCAGGGCGCAGAGTGCCAACAACCCGTCGAGTAACGGGTCGTCGTGCAGCGTGCGTGGATCATGACTGAGGTGAACTCGACTGACTTCGGATTCCACGCGGTGCACTCTCGACTAACAGATGGGGCTATGGGGTGACTCAGTTCATTCCAGGCAGTTGAACTTTGGGCTTCACATCGTTTTGCACGACGGAGGCCATTGGAGCGACGACGCCTTGGCTTTTGAGCAATTCGCCCATGGTCGCCTTGATTCGGTACTGAGTAAATAACTGAATATTCTTGATCTCTTCCAGGCGACGCGAAGCGGTGAACAATTCGTTCTCGCTGTCGAGCAAGTCCAGCAGGGTACGTTGGCCCAGGCTGAACTGTTGCTGGTAGGACGTGCGCACGCGGGTGCTGTGGTCCACGTACTGCTGGGCCACCGGCAGTTGCGCGTTGGCGTTGTTCAAGGCGTTCCAGGCCAGGCCCAGTTCTTCATTGAGCTGGCGCAAGGCGTTGTTGCGGATGTCCAGGGCCTGGTTGGCCTGGTATGACTTCGATTGCAGGTCGGCCTTGTTGCTGCCGCCGGCAAACAGGTTGAAGCGCATGCGCACCATGGCTTCCCAGCCGTTGCTGTGGTTGGCGTCACCGGAGACGTTGTTGTCGGCGTTGGTGCCCAGCTCAGCGTCAAAGCGTGGATAGAAGCTGGATTTGGCGGCCGCGTATTGCTTCTCGGCGGCGGAGATGTCCGACTCGGCCGAGCGCAGCACCGGGCTGTTGTCGAGCATCTGGCGCCGCGCTTCATTCAGGTCGGCCGGGAGCATGGCCATGAACGGCGCCGGGCGCTCGAGCTGGTCGGGCATCTCGCCAACGGCGCTGAGGTAGTTGGTTTGCGCATCCGCCAGGTTGGTCTGCTCGGTGATCAGGTTGTTGCGGGCCTGGGCCAGACGCGCTTCGGCCTGGTCCTGGTCGGCGCCGTTACCGACGCCGCGCTGGGTGCGCAACTTGATCTGATCGTAAATGCGTTCGTGGTTGCGCAGGTTTTCTTCGGCCAGGCGCACGAACTCGCGGCGGGTCAGCACTTCCAGGTAGACCTGGGCAACGGTCAACGCGGTGCGCTCGGACGTACCGAGCAACGAATAGGCACGGGAGTTGACGTTGGCCTGTTGACGCCCGACTTCGCTGGAGGTGGCGAACCCATCAAAGATCATTTGCTGCAGGCGCAGGCTGGATTCACCGCGATTGAGGGTGTCCCAGTGGTTGCCGCCCGTGCCGTTCGCGGCGCGGGTGGAAGCGTTGTCGGTGCCCGCACGGCCATAGCCGGCATTCAAATCGACACGCGGCAGATACCCACCCTGCGCCGCACGCAATTGGTAATCGGCGGCGATGCGGCTGTTTACACCCGCTTGAATTTCAGGATGCACATCCATTGCCTGCTGCATGGCTTGAGGCAGCGTCTGGGCTTGTACAAAGCTGGCGGCGAGAACGAACGGTATTGCCTTGAACAGGTGCAGACGCATTAAAAATTCCCCAGGACTTCTTGTCTCAAATCACAGCGATTGGCGCCGCCGCGTCGGATAATGGCTAGCGTAATGACCGTACGTCGGAAAGTTCAAAAAGCGGAACTGCTTCACACATGTAGGACGGTTCGCCGCATAAATATCAATGTGACATTACGGGGGCGATTGTTTAGGATGGCGACCATAAGGTCAATAGTTTGGCATAAACTAGATAGCTAAAAATTCTAGCCAATAATTTGACGTCAGTAAGTGTTCAGACTACGCCCCCTCCAGTTTGGCCCTCCCTATTGAGCGGCCACATGGAATCATCAGAAACGGATCGCCGGAGAAATATTTAATGAGCAATGTTGTTGCCATCGTCAAAAGCATTGTTGGTCAAGTGTTCGTTATTTCTCCGGAAGGGGCACGCCGTGTTCTGGTTGAGGGTGATCGCCTGTTTGCGGGCGACCAGATTGATACGGGCCTGTCGGGCGCAGTGAGCCTGGAGCTGGCTGACGGACGCACGCTGGACCTGGGCCGCGACACCCAGTGGAGCGCCGACATGCCGGACTCCACCGCCGACCTGGCCGCCGCCACCGAACAGGCCGCGCCGTCGGTTGCCGAGTTGCAGCAGGCCATCGCCGCCGGTGCCGACCCGACCACCGAACTGGAAGCCACTGCCGCCGGCGCCACCGCTGCCGGTAATGGCGCGGCGGGCGGCGGCCACAGCTTCGTGGTGCTGGACGCGACCGCCGGGCGTGTCGATCCGACCATCGGCTTTCCCACCGCCCCTATCGGCCAGGGCACAGCAACGCTGAATACCTTTAATGGTGCTCAAGCTTCTGCAGGTAACGGCAACCTGGCGCTGCAGCCTTCGACCCTGAGCCTGAGCGCCACCCCGAGCATCACCGAAGCCGGGGGCGTGCTGACGTATACCGCCACCGTGACCCAGGCCGGCACCAGCGACTTGACCATCACCCTGTCCAACGGCGCGGTGATCACCATCCCATCCGGCCAACTGACCGGCACCGTCAACGTGCCCCTGGCGCCTAACGACAGCCCGTACCTCGACGCCAGCCAGATCAGCGTCAACGTCACCGGCATCACCGGCGGCAACAACCTGGTACTGACCCTCGACCCTAACCCGGCCGTGACGCAGATTACCGACACCATCGACACCACCACCGTGACCTTGACGGCTGGTTCGAACGTGACTGAAGGTGGCCAGATCACCTACACCGCGACCTTGACCAACCCGGCACAAACCCCGGTGAACGTCACCTTGAGCAATGGCTCGGTGATTACCATCAAGGCGGGGGAATCGACGGGTACTGTGGTTGTCGATACCCCGGCCAATGACGTCTACGTTAATGGCTCGACCGTCAGCACCACTATTACAGGCGCTACCGGCGGCAACTTTGAAAACCTGGTGCCGAGCACGACGCCTGCGGTCACCACCATTACTGATGTGGTCGATACCACCACTGTCACGCTGACGGCCGGTTCCACCGTGACCGAAGGCGGTCAGATCACCTACACCGCGACATTGACCAACCCCGCGCAGACGCCGGTGAGCGTTACCTTGAGCAATGGCTCGGTGATTACCATCAAGGCAGGTGAGTCCACAGGTACTGTTGTTGTCGATACCCCGGCCAATGACGTCTACGTTAATGGCTCGACCGTCAGCACCACTATTACAGGCGCAACCGGCGGCAACTTTGAAAACCTGGTGCCGAGCACCACGCCTGCGGTCACCACGATTACTGATGTGG
>NZ_CVTU01000102.1:18069-19659 GCF_900004965.1 Pseudomonas sp. 44 R 15 | reverse complement strand
ACGTGTACGTCAACGGTTCGACCGTCAGCACCACCATTATCGGTGCTACCGGCGGCAACTTTGAAAACCTGGTGCCGAGCACCACGCCTGCGGTTACCACCATTACTGATGTGGTCGATACCACCACTGTCACCCTGACGGCCGGTTCGACCGTGACCGAAGGTGGTCAGATCACCTACACCGCGACCTTGACCAACCCGGCACAAACCCCGGTGAGCGTCACCTTGAGCAATGGCTCGGTGATTACCATCAAGGCGGGTGAGTCCACAGGTACTGTTGTTGTCGATACGCCGGCCAATGACGTGTACGTCAACGGTTCGACCGTCAGCACCACCATTATCGGTGCTACCGGCGGCAACTTTGAAAACCTGGTGCCGAGCACCACGCCTGCGGTCACCACCATTACTGATGTGGTCGATACCACCACTGTCACCCTGACGGCCGGTTCGACCGTGACCGAAGGTGGTCAGATCACCTACACCGCGACCCTGACCAACCCGGCGCAAACCCCGGTGAGCGTCACCTTGAGCAATGGCTCGGTGATTACCATCAAGGCGGGTGAGTCGACGGGCACGGTGGTAGTCGATACCCCAGCCAATGACGTCTACGTCAACGGTTCGACCGTCAGCACCACTATCACCGGCGCAACCGGTGGCAATTTTGAAAGCCTGGTGCCGAGCACGACTCCGGCACTCACCACCATTACCGATTCCGTCGATACCACAACCGTTACGCTGACCGCGCCGGCTGCAGCGAGCGAGGGTGGTCAGATCACCTATACCGCGACCTTAAGCAATAAGGCCGGTACTGACGTCACGCTGAAGCTGGATAACGGCTCAAGCATCACGATCAAAGCCGGCGATACCGTCGGCACCGTGACCGTGCCTGCGCCAAGCGATGACGTGTTTATCGATAAGAGCACTCAGACCGTCCAGATCACTGAGACCACTGGCGGCAACTTCGAGAAACTGGAAGTTGCTGGCAACGGCGCAACGACAGCGATCAACGACACCATCGACAAGGTCGACGTGGTTCTGAGCGCTACCACTACCGTCGGCGAAGGCGGCAACATCGTTTACACAGCAAGCCTTGTGGATAAAAACGGCGCGCAGGTGACTAACATCACTAACCCGCTGACTGTCACCCTGGATAACGGCCAGAGCATCACTATCGGCGTAAATCAGTCGAGCGGTTCCGTTTCGGTTGTTGCGCCGGATGATGTTTACAAGGGCGACCAGACCGTCACCACTGCTATCAAGACTGTCACTGGTGGCGAGCACTTCGAAAATCTCGTCCCAGGTACCGATAAAGTCACAACAACAGTGACTGACACCCCAGGTACTGATAACACCACCACTGTTACGCTGACCGCGCCGAGCGCAGTCAACGAAGGTGGCCAGATCACGTACACCGCGACCTTGAGCAACAAGGCCGGTACTGACGTCACTCTGAAACTGGATAACGGTTCAAACATCACCATCAAAGCCGGTGAAACTGTCGGCACTGTGACTGTGCCTGCGCCTACCGATGATGTGTTCATCGATAAGAGCACTCAGACGGTCAAGATTACCGACGCAACGGGCGGCAACT
>NZ_CVTU01000102.1:0-18019 GCF_900004965.1 Pseudomonas sp. 44 R 15 | reverse complement strand
CCGCTGTGGCACCAGATGACGTGTACAAGGGCGACCAGACCGTCACCACTGCTATCAAGACTGTCACTGGGGGCGAGCACTTCGAAAATCTGGTGCCAGGCAGCACGCCGGTTAACACCACCGTTACTGATACTCCGGGCACCGACAACACCACCACCGTTACCCTGACAGCTCCGGCCCAGGCGAACGAAGGTGGTCAGATCACGTACACCGCTACGCTTTCCAATAAAGCGGGCAGTGACGTCACGCTGAAGTTGGATAACGGTTCGTCGATTATCATCAAGGCGGGCGATACCGTCGGCACTGTGACTGTGCCTGCGCCTACCGATGACGTGTTCATCGACAAGAGCACTCAAACCGTCAAGATTACCGACGCAACGGGCGGCAACTTTGAGAAGTTGGAAGTTGCTGGCAACGGCGCAACCACCGCGATCAACGACACCATCGACAAGGTCGACGTTGTACTGACCGCCACCACTACTATTGGCGAAGGCGGCAACATCGTCTACACCGCCAGCCTTGTGGATAAAAACGGCGCGCCGGTGACCAACATCACCAATCCGTTGACCGTCACACTGGATAACGGCAAAACCATCACCATCGGTGTGAACCAATCCAGCGGCACGGTCACCGCTGTGGCACCAGATGACGTGTACAAGGGCGACCAGACCGTCACCACTGCTATCAAGACTGTCACTGGGGGCGAGCACTTCGAAAATCTGGTTCCAGGCACCACGCCGGTTAACACCACCGTTACCGATACACCGGGTACCGACAACACCACCACCGTTACCCTGACCGCGCCAACCGCCGTCAACGAAGGTGGCCAGATCACTTACACCGCTACGCTCTCTAACAAAGCGGGCAGCGACGTCACGCTGAAGTTGGACAACGGCTCATCGATCACCATCAAGGCCGGCGACACCGTCGGCACCGTCACCGTGCCTGCTCCAAGCGATGACGTGTTTATCGACAAGAGCAATCAGATCGTCAAAATCACCGACGCTTCTGGCGGCAACTTCGAAAAACTGGAAGTCGCAGGCAACGGCGCAACCACTGCGATCAACGACACCATCGACAAGGTCGACGTTGTACTGACCGCCACCACCACCGTCGGCGAAGGCGGCAACATCGTCTACACCGCCAGCCTTGTGGATAAAAACGGCGCGCTGGTGACCAACATCACCAACCCGTTGACCGTCACCCTGGATAACGGCAAAACCATCACCATCGGGGTGAACCAATCCAGCGGCACGGTCACCGTCGTGGCACCGAACGACGTTTATAAAGGCGATCAAACCGTCACGACCGCCATCAAAACCGTGACCGGTGGCGAGCACTTCGAGAACCTGGTGCCAGGCACCGCAGCGGTCAATACCACCGTGACCGACACCCCTGGCAGCACCGATCTGACCAGTGTCACGCTGAGCGCGCCAAGCGCCGTCAACGAAGGTGGCCAGATTACCTACACCGCGACTTTGAGCAACAAGGCCGGCAGCGACATGGTGGTGCAGTTGGACAACGGTTCCAGCATCACCATCAAGCAGGGTGCGACCGTGGGCACGGTGACGGTTGCGGCACCAAGCGATGACGTGTTTATCGACAAGAGCACTCAGACCGTCAAGATCACCGGCACAACGGGTGGCAATTTCGAGGGTGTGACTGTCACACCGGGTGGCGCAACCACCACGATCAACGACACCATCGATGATGTGACGGTGGTGCTCAAAGCCACCGGCTCGGTCAGCGAAGGCGGGCAGATTGTCTACACCGCGTCGCTGGTCGACAAGAACGGCGCGGCAGTCACCAACCTCGGTTCCGACCTGGTGGTGAAGCTGGATAATGGCTCGACCATTACCATCGGCAACGGCAAGTCGAGCAATTTCACCACGGCCACCGCGCCTAACGATGCGTATGTCGGTGCCAATGACGTCACGACCAAAATCAGCGGCGTCGTCAGCGGCGGCGACAAATACGAGCACTTGATGGTTGATGGCAGCACCGTCGTCACCAAAGTCACGGATGTGGTCACCAACACCACCCTCAGCCTCAGCGGCGACGCATCGGTGACTGAAGGCGGCACCGCGCATTACACGCTGAACTTGAGCAACCCGGCGCAAACCGATCTGACCGTCACGCTCAAGTACAGCGGCACGGCCACCGACGGCTCGGATTTCAATGGCGTGTACACCGTGAAGATTCCGGCCGGCGCCAGCAGCGTGCCGTTTGATATCCGCACGCTGGACGACAAAATCACCGAGCCGACGGAAAAAATCGTCATCACCATCGACAAGACCACCGGTGGCAATTTCGAGAACCTGGTGATCGACAAGGGTACCGTCAGCACCGATATCCTCGACAACGATGCACCGCCGGTCATCGACCTGGACGCCAACAATTCCAGCGGCGCCAGCGGCAACGATTACAAGACCACCTTCACCGAAGGCACCGCCGGGCAGGGTGTGTCGATTGCCGACACCGATATCAGGATCACCGACCCGGACAGCACGCTGCTGACCGGCGCAACGGTCACCCTGACCAACGCGCAAGCCGGTGATGCCTTGAACGAGGGCAACACCGTCAATGGCATCAGCGTCAGCACCAATAACCAGACGGGCGTCATCACCCTGACGTTGTCGGGCAGCGCGACGCTGGCTGACTACATGCAGCGCATCCAGAACATCACGTTCACCAACAACAGCCACGACCCAAGCACCACGCCGCGCACTATTACCGTGACGGTGACCGACGGCGGCAACTACTCCAACGTCGCCACCACCACCGTCAACGTGCTGGCCGTCAACGATGCGCCAGTGGCAACGGGCGGGGCCGTAACCGGTACCGAAGACACTGCGCTCGCGCTGACCTGGGCCAACTTCGGCGTGACCGACGTGGACTCGCCGCAAGCCAGCCTCGGCGTGAAGATCACCGACCTGCCGGTGGCCGGCAAGCTGCAATACCTGGCGGCCGACGGCACCACCTGGACCAACGTGACCAGCGGCCAGACCTTTACCAAAGCTCAGGTCGATGGCGGTCAGTTGCGCTTTATGCCCAACGCCAACGAGTCCGGCGCCGACGGTTATGGCGGCACCGGCATCGGTAACAAGCAGGCCGATTACGCACAGTTCAAGTTCCAGCCTACCGACGGCAAGGACCTGGGCAGCAGCGCCACGGTGAAAGTCGATATCACCCCGGTGGCCGATGCACCGACCCTGAGTGTGGCTGACAATAACGTCACCTCGACCGGCCTGATCAAGCAGAGCTGGAGCAGCATCTCGGGCCTTGGCACCAACGGTAATGGCGCCGCACCGGACGTACTGAAAAAAGCCATTGATGGCGCCGGCACGCCCAACAGCAGCGCGGTCATAACCAACGTTGAGTCCACCGAAAACGTCAATCCCGGCTCGGGTGCCAAAATCTCCGGCCTGATGTACATGGAAGCCGGCAAGAACTACACCTTCAGCGGCGTCGCCGATGACAGCCTGCTGATCAACGTCGGCGGTAAAGACGTGGCCAGCGGCTTGTGGGGCACCAACAGTGGCAAGTTCAGCGGCACGTTCACGCCAACGGTCAGCGGCTATTACAGCCTTGAGATCTACCAGGCCAACCAAGCGGGGCCTGGCAGCTTCGACGTCAACCTGTCGATCAACGGCGGGACGGTGCAGAACCTGAGCACCAGCACCGTGCCGCTGTACACCGGTATCACCGACCTGACCAACGCCGGCGTGACCGTGTCCGACCTGCATGGCAGCAATGGTGACGGTTACTACGTGGGCTACAAGCTCAACGAAGGCCTGGAAAACGGCAGCGTCAAACTGTCCAAGATCACCAGCGCGCTGACCGATACCGACGGTTCGGAAACCCTGGCCGTGAAGATCGGTGGCATACCGGCAGGCTCGGTGCTTACCGACGCAGCGGGACACACCTTTACCGCGACCAAGACCGTAGGCGAAGTCAACGTCAACGGCTGGGACCTGGGCTCCCTGACCATCAAGCCGCCGACCTATTACAGCGGCCAGTTCAACCTCACCGTCACCTCGACGTCTACCGAGAGCATCGGCGGGTCGGCGAGCACCACCGCGCAATTGCCCGTCACCGTGTACCCCGCCATCTACAGTTCGGTCACCGGCACCTCGGGCAGCGACTCGATCATCGGCACCGATGGCAACGACATTGTTGTGGCCGACATCGGTGGCCTGAACGTGGTGCAGGGCAAGAACTACAACATTGCCTTCATGGTGGACAGCTCCGGCAGTATGAGCACAGCGTCGATCAACGCGGCGAAGTCGTCGCTGACCACGGTGTTCAACTCGCTCAAAGACAGCCTGGGTGCCAACACCTCCGGGACCGTGAACATCTTCCTTGCGGATTTCGACACTCAGGTGAACAAATCCATTGCGATCAACCTCAATGATCCAAATGCGTTGACGCTCTTGAAGGCGGTGCTGGACTCAATGTCCTCAGGTGGCGGCACGAACTACGAGGACGTATTCAAGACCACGGCCAACTTCTTCCAGAGCGGCCTGGCCACTGGCAACACCGGTGCCACCAACCTCACCTACTTCATCACCGACGGCCAACCGACGTACTACCAGAGCGGCGAACAGACCAACCCGATGGTGGTCGACTTCTACAAGAGCAGTACTACCGATGGACGCCTGGACGACTACGTCAACGCCAACAATTATGTGTTGGGTAACACGTTCAGCATCAATGTGAATGGCACCAACCTGCAATTGATCGACAGTGACGGCCAGGTACACCAGTGGGTGCAAACCCGCAACGGCGGCTGGTACGACAACGGCGTGTGGGGCACCGTGCATGCCCAGGGCGACGGTACATTCGAGGTCTCGTACCGCAACGGCAGCGGCAGCGGCACTGACACGGCAACCAGCGATAACGCCAACAGCGGTTTCTTGCTGCTCAAAGGCCTGTCGCAAGTGGAAGCGATCGGCATCAATAACGAGGTCAGCCTCAATGATTTGAAGCCGTATGACAGCGATGGCAAGCCGCAAAGCAACATCGATCCGAAGGACCTGGCCAACGCCATCCTAGGCCACACCGAAGCAACGCTGCCAGGCGCGGACACCGTCAGCGGTGGCGACGGCAATGACATTCTGTTTGGCGACCTGGTGAGCTTCAGCGGGGTGACCGGTGAGGGTTACAACGCGCTGCAGGCCTTTGTGGCACAGAAAACCGGTATGGCCGTCTCGTCGGTCACCACCTCGAACGTGCACCAGTACGTCACCGAGCATTACGCGGACTTTGACGTATCCGGCGCCAAGGACGGCAATGACACGCTGATCGGCGGTGGCGGCGATGACATTCTGTTCGGCCAGGGCGGCAACGACGTGCTGGACGGCGGCAAGGGCAATGACATCCTCTTGGGCGGCACCGGCAACGACACGTTGATCGGTGGCCAGGGCAACGACATCCTGATCGGCGGTTCGGGTGCCGACACCTTCATGTGGAAGGCCGGTGACATCGGCAATGACGTGATCAAGGACTTCAAGGCATCGGAAGGTGATCGGATTGACCTGCGCGACCTGCTCAAAGGCGAGACGGACAGCACCATCGACAACTACCTCAAGATCACCACGGTAGAAGGCGTGTCGACCCTGCAAGTGAGCAGCGAAGGCAAGCTCAACACCGCTGGCGGCGTGGCCAATGCGGATGTGACCATCAAGCTGGAAGGCAACGATTGGTCTCATACCAGCATCAACTCGCTGATCAGCGGTGCAGATCCGACCATCAAGATCGATCACACCGCCTAAGCTTGGATAAGTCGGCCGCCCTCGAGGCGGCCGATTTATCCGGGCGATACGTTGCTGGCCCTGGCGGCCGGTTGCATCGCATACTCGCGTTTATCAACACACGGCCAGCCTATGGGGCTAAAGGTGTGTGGCTCATCTTCGAGGGGTTCTTATGTTTTACGTGCAACGTGATGCACAGGGCGCGTTGAGTCGCGTAGAGGCCGCCGCCTTTGCCGAATCCACCGACACACTGCCGGCCGATCACCATGAGATCCAGGCCTGGTACGCCAACGAAGTGGTGGAAACCAGCCTGGCCCAACTCAAGCAGAGTGACCTGGAGATGATTCGGGTGCTGGACGACTTGATCCAGGTGCTCACCCGCAAGGGCGTTATCAGCGTGACGGACCTGCCGCCCGCAGCCCAGGCCAAACTGATGGACCGTAACCAGGCGCGGGAAGCGTTGGGCGGGTTGAGCCAGTTGATCAATGATGATGAGAAAGGGCTTATCTGAGCCCTGAATGTGGGGCTTGCCCTGATACCGTCTGTAGGAGCGAGCTTGCTCGCGAAAAACGTCAACGATAACGCGTGCTTCCTGAATGAACGCGGTGCCTGTGAGTTTTTCGCGAGCAAGCTCGCTCCTACAAAAAGCCTTTGATCGTTCCCGCGCTCCGCGTGGGAACGATCAAATCAGGGCAAGCCCCCTCCCACATGTGTTCTGCGTTATTTCCAGGGCGCCGGCTCGCCGAACAGCTGGCCCTGCACACCAAAAATCCCCATCTCGCGAATCACCTTCAGCTCACCCTCGGTCTCCACACGCTCGGCAATCAACGGCAGGTCGATACTGTGGGCCGCGCGCTGGATGGCTTCGATAAACAGGCGCTTGTCGCTTTCCTGGTCGATGGCGCGGATGTAGCTGCCGTCGATTTTCAGGTACGCCAGGCCCAAGCGGGCCAGGTTGCCGATCATGCTGAATCGCCCGCCGAAACGCTGAAGACTCAGGGAGAAGCCCAGTTCGCGCAGGCGCTGGGTCATCTGTTCCAGCACAGGCTGCTCCGGCAGTTGCTCTTCACCGATTTCCAGGGTGAGACGCGGGCCCAGGTTGCTGTGCTGGCGCAGCAGGTCATAAATACGCTGCAGGGCCTCAGGGTCCTGCAGGGTCGCGGCTGAAAGATTCAGCGCCAGGTTATGGCTGTGGCCGGTCATCTGTTTAAGCACCTGTTCGAGCATCAAGCGGTCCAGGCGGGCCGACCAGCCGAAACGCTCGAGCCATGGCAGGAAACGCCCGGCGGGCAGGGTATGGCCATCTACGTCTTGCAAGCGCGACAGCACTTTGTAGTGCAGGACCAACTGCGGGTCCTGGCTGGCGACGACCGGCTGGAAGTACAGCTCGAAACGCTGCTGCGTCAGCGCCTGGTCCAACAGCGTGTACCAGGCATGATGATCGTCACCGACGCGGGCGGCGGCACTGTGATCGAGGCACACCCAAGTGCTGTCACCCTGCCCTTCGGCCTGCGCCAGGGCTTGATCGGCGAGGGTCAGCAGCGCCTGCGGCGCATCGCCATGGCTGAAAGGTGCCAGGCCGATATAGGCCACGGGCGCGACGTCGCTGGCGCCGGTGGCCTGCAGGCTGAGCAACGTACTTTCCAGGTTCTGCGCCAATTGCAGCGCTTCTTCACGCGTCAGCCCGGGCGCCAGCACGGCGAACTCGCCGCCACGGATACGGGTTACGAGGTTGTGGGTTTCCGGGTACGGCTCGCACTGGCGCAGCAGCTGTTCACCGACCGCTCGCAGCAACTGGTCGGTACGCTGGCCCCCCAGGCGCTGGTTCAAGCCGGCCAGGTCCTTGACGCGCAACACCAGCAGGTAGCCGGAGTTGGTTTCTTCGGGATTGCTGACGCGGGCGTTGAGCTGCATCTCGAAATAACGTCGGTTGGCCAGACCGGTGAGGTTGTCCTGGTAGGATTCGGTGCGCAGCTTTTCGCTGCGCTCGGCCTGCTCCTGGAACAGTGCCTTGAGCTTTTCCACCATCTGGTTCATCGCCTGCACCACTCGGCGCAGTTCCGGCGTGCGCGGCAGGTCGGGCAGGCTGAGGAATTCTCGACGGGCGATCGCATGGGACTGTTTGACCATGTAGTCCAACGGTTTCAATTGGCGGCGCAGCAACAACCCGCCAAGCACCACGCTGACCGCACCGCACAGCAGCAACCAGCCGAGGCTGCCCAGGGCACTCTGCCAGAGCTTGGCCAGGGCGAACATCGGATGGCTGACCACCTCGACGCGCGCCGCCTGCTCCCAACCGCGGCTCACCAGCGCATCGCCACCGGCCGGCTCCAGGCCGATCAATTTAACGAACCAGGCGGGCACGCCGTTGTTGTCGGGAATGCCGCTGCGCTCAACGATGGTTTTGTCCGTGGCCAGGTCCACTACGCGGATACTGGCGTAGTAACCGCTGTCGAAGATCGAGCTGACCAGCAGCTCCACCATGGCCGGGTCATCGATGTTGGGGGTGAGCGACAGCGCCAGCGCCGTCGCGGCATCCTGCGCATGGGAGCGCAACTGGTTGACGTATTGCGTGCGCGAACTTTCCAGGCTGACCATGAAGCTGCCGCTGAAGGCGACCACCAGGAACAGACAGATTGCGATCAATAGTTGTTTGAACAGAGACATCCGATCAGTTACTCCTAGTTGGCAGGCTCGGCTGGGAAGCCTTCCGCACGCATTTTTCTCAACACATCCTGCCAGCGCGACAGGCGTTTGGTATCGCCGACCTTCTTGTTGCCCTTGGCGCCGGGCAGGTACAGGCCCTCGGCGTTGAATGAATACACCGGGATCAAATCGGTACGGCGGGTAGCCGGCAGGATGTCGTCCATCAGGCTGTCGAGCACCAGCGGGATCGCGTCGGGGGTGGAATAGTAGGTCAAGACCATGTGCGCGCGATTCTGACGCAAGGCCTTGACGTAGGTAATGCGCAATTTGTCGCTGGACACACCCAGGTGACGCAAACTGAAATACTTGGCGATTGCGTAGTCTTCACAGTCACCGGCGCCCTTCCAGAGGGCTTCGATGGGTGTCTCCCAATAATCGACCGCGTGCCAGAGATCGATGTCTTCGACGTAGGTCATTTGTTTGTTGAAAAACAAGTTAACGACCTTGAGCTGTTCTTGTTCGCTGACCTGCTTTTGACTGGCCAACAGCCGCTGCCAGGCGTCAATACGCGGCTGGCCTTCGCCCAATGGCCCGTACAGGGCGCTGGCCTTGCGGCTGATCTGCGAGAAATCCCAATCGGCATGCAGCCCGCCAAGCATCAGGCCGGCCAATAAGATCGCTGATAAAAGCCAGCAAAGAACTCGATAGGGAATAAAACTTACCGCCAAGGCGTTCAGTCCATGAAGAGAGACGGAATTTCAGCAGATGGTGAAGCTTCGTCCCGGAAAAAACAATGGCATAGTGAGATCATCGCTCGGTAGAGCGACTTTGTAACCCCCTTATGTGAGACGCACAAAATACCCGCTGTAAGCCCTTACAAACGGAAACTCTGGTGGTTTGACAAGTGCTCGGGCCATCCCTAATGTTCATTGGATCCAATAAACACACTCTATTATTCAACAAAGGAGGCCAGCGTAACCGTGACGCCGAAGCCGAACCCTTTAAGCAGCATCAAGGTCAGCGGGCCTATTCCCGCTCATCTTGCCCGCGCCGTTATTGAAGAAACGTTGCGCAACGCCATTCTCGATGGACGGTTGCCCTGTGGCACCGCTATGCGCCAGCAAGAGCTCGCCAGCCTGTTCGGCGTCAGCCGCATGCCGGTGCGCGAAGCATTACGCCAGTTGGAAGCCCAATCCCTGCTGCATGTGGTGACGCACAAGGGGGCAGTGGTCGCCCCGTTGATTGAGGACAATTCGGCAGAGACCTATGCCCTGCGCATGCTGTTGGAGTCCGAGGCTTTGCGCTTGTCGATCCCATTGCTCACCGAGGCTGATATCGCGGAGGCAGAGGCCTGTATCAATGCGCTGGAGCGTGAGAAAGACTACAGCGAGATCGGCCGCCTCAATCGCCTGTTTCACATGGTCTTGTACGGCAAGGCGCCAAACCATCGCCTGCTCAAACTGGTGGAACATGGGCTGAATGAGGAAGAGCGGTTTCTGCGCTTCAACCTTGAGGCAATGGGGCTGGGCGAGACGTCACAAGAGGACCACCGCGAACTGCTCAGCCTGGTGGTGCAGAAAAAAATCGACGAAAGCATCCTGACATTGCGTAATCACTTGATGCGAGGCATGGAGGTCATCAATACATACCTCAATGGCCTCGACACTGCGGATCAAGAAGGCACGTTATAAGGCGTGCGCAGCGCTCTTCCAGCCTCTACACCGCGCGGCACCTTTCCCTGTCCGGAAGCGTCCCGCGCCGGTAACGCCGTAAACACCTCGCAAGCCTTAACTATCGGCGTTAAATAAAGAAATCTCTCACACTTAAAATAACTATTTCTCTCGGAAGCTTTTTTCGAAAAAACATCTAATACATTAACAAGTTCATCCAGACGTTTAATCAGCTTACTATCGCTCGCCAACCCAATAAACCTATCAATCAGCAGGCCGCATAGTGAGCCCGCACTAGTGGCGTGGGCACACTTCAACGTTAATCTTTTATCTAACAACTACAAAACTCCATCACTGCAACTAGAGCAGTCGCAACAATTTTATAGGCGTCAACCATGCACCATCATTTTCTTGAACAAAAAAAACTGCAACTGTGCAACCACCCGTTATTTCCAGAAATAACTTCACTTGGCAAACTGCAACACTTTATGGAGAGCCATGTGTTTGCGGTTTGGGACTTCATGACCCTGACCAAACGCCTGCAACAAGATCTTACTTGTACCCAGATCCCCTGGCTTCCGCCCGTCAATCCACAGGCCGCACGCCTGATCAATGAAATCGTGCTGGGTGAGGAGTCGGATGAGCACCCGACGCGGGGCCATTGCAGCCACTTTGAGCTGTACCTGGATGCCATGGTGGAGGTGGGCGCCGACACCCGCGCCATCGCACATTTCATTGATCTTCAACACCAGGGTGTTGAGGTCAGCGCGGCGCTGCAAAGGGTCGGAGCGCCCTCTGGAGTGCCGCGCTTCGTCGACAGCACCTGGCAACTCGCACTCAGCGCGCCCACGCACTGCGTAGCGGCGGCCTTCCTGCACGGACGTGAAGGCGTTATAGCTTCAATGTTCGAGCGCCTCCTGAGCAGCAGCCCCTTCATTGCTCGTCAGGCCCCCACCTTGTGTTACTACCTCAACCGCCATATCGAACTGGACAGCCAGGAGCATGGGCCGGCGGCAGAACAGGTGCTCCAGCATTTGATCGACGCAGATCCGACTCGCCGGCAACAAGCCCACAGTGCCGCCCTTGATGCCCTGGAAAGTCGCATTGCGTTCTGGGATGACGTACGGGCCTCGATGCCAGAGGTACACCCATGAGCCCCATCGACTACCGCTCCTTCGCCGAAGACTGGGAACGTCGGGCAACTATCCGTACGCGTCCGCGCCGCATCATGGAAGACGACGACAGGCTGATCTATCCCCTGTGCCGCCAACCCCTGGTGCTGACTGCAACCTTCCTCGACCACTGCCCGCAATGGCGTGACTTCGTGCTGGCGCAAAGCTTTTATCGATTCATCCATGACATCGTGATTTTCGAAACCGAGATTGTCGATAAGACTGCCCGAAGTATTGCCAAGAATCGCTTCTCGCTGCCGCTGCCCCTCGCCTGCCGCTACGACGCGATGACCGTCGTGGTGGATGAGGATTACCACGCATTGGTAGCACTGGACTTCCTGCAGCAAGCCATCGAGCTGACCGGTATCCAGCCGCTCGACCTGCCCGGGCAGATCGAACTCAGCCGTGCCCTGCCGGCAGCGCAGGCGCAGGCACCGGAGCACTTGCGCGATGCGGTGGAGTTGATCGTCGTGGCCATCGCCGAAAACACCGTCACCCATGACGTGGCGGCCTTTTCCAAGGACGACAGTGTCAAGGCGTCCGTGCGCGGGCTGATGGCCGACCACCTGTTTGACGAGGGGCGCCACGCACAGTTCTGGACACAGTTGGTACGCATCTATTGGCAGTCGGCAAGCGCGCAGGATCGGGACAGTATTGCGGCTGTGCTACCGACGTTCCTGAGCCATTACCTGACCAACGACCTGCAGAAAGGCTTCGACCTGCAGTTGATCCAACACCTGGACATCAGTGTCGATGTTCGTTCGGCGCTGCAGGATGAAATCGTGGCGCTGGACTTTCCCATCACCCGCCAGCACCCGCTGGTTGGCAACATCATGAGCTTCCTGCATCACAGCGGCCTGCTGCACACCTGCAGCGTGGCACGCGCTCTGGACGACTACTTGCCCGCGCCGGGGAGGCTGGCATGAGGCGCCTGACGATTGAATGGGGCGTGGCCGGTGACGCGCTGGAAGCCCTCAGGCACGTACTGGAACAATACGGGCATGCCGTTGGGGGCGAGTCGGTCGACCTTGTGATCGAGGACGGTAGTCAGCCACCGTCAGCCCTGTCCACAGACGCGGCCTGGATGAGCCTGCGCCTGGTTATCGGCCCCCCGTCCGAACATGGGCTGCCCAAGCTGCAGTTTCGCTGCTACGACCGCGAGCGGCGCCTGGTGGCCGTACACGATGTTGCCCAGGAGCCCAGCGGCAACGGCCAGCAGCTGCGGCGTCGGGCGGCGAACGCCTTGGTGGAATGGGCCGCGTCATTGGTCAGCGGATTCTCAAGGGATCCAGGCTTTTTCTGCCCAATGACCCACTCCGACGCAGCGCTTGAACAGGGTTTGCAAGGGCTGGAGGCGCTGGCGTTCATGCATCGATTCAATCGTACGGCAGATACCGCGCTGCTTCGCGCGGCACAGGTGCCCATGATCGAACGCCTGCAGGCCAGCCTTGGCGCCTTCGCCAATCGCACGGCGCTGAATATCGCGGGTCGCGTGGTGACGTATCGCCAACTGCAGGAAAAAGCCATGGCGATTCAACAACGCCTGCTGCCCCTGCTGGAGAGCAACGAGACCCCATCGGTGGTGGGTGTGTGCCTGGAAAAATCTACCGAACTCTACGCGAGCATTCTGGCCGTGCTGGGTTGCGGCGCGGTGTATGTGCCACTGGCCCCGGATCATCCGGTAAAACGCCAGCACCGCATGTTGATAAGCGCAAATGCCTGCGTGCTGCTGGAAAATGGCCTGCACCCGCTGCGAGATCATTTCGTGTCACTTGACGTGAGTAGGCTCGCCCCGCGTGACATCGACCCTGCTCAACCGCTGATGCGTCATCGTCCCCATGCCAATGCGCCGTGCATGGCACTGTTCACCTCCGGCACCACCGGGCAGCCCAAGGGTGTGCTGCTCAGCCAACATAATCTGGCGCATTTCACCGCCTGGCTCAGTACCTGTGTGGCGCTGGATGATAAAAGTCGCGTCCTGCAATTTTCACCGCTGAGTTTTGACTCCTCGCTGATCGATATTTTCCCCGCCCTGATGGCGGGCGCAGAGCTGATTGTTCCCAGCGCAGAGCAGCGTCAGGATCCTCAGCAATTGGTCGAGTTGATTCGCCTGCAACGCGTCACCCACGCTTTTTTACCACCGGCGTTACTCAGCATCCTGCCACTGGACCAGCCTCTGGGCCTCTCCCACCTGCTCACCGGCGGCGATTTTTGCGAACCCTACGTGATCGAGCGACTGGCAGGCCAATGCCAGTTGCACAATTTCTACGGCCCTACCGAAGCCACAGTACTGGCAACCCATCGAACGTTTCGGCTCAGTGACAGCAATCGCAACATCGGTTTGCCCATTGCCAACAGCCAGGTCCTGATCCTCGACGACCACTTGCAACCGGTGGATGAGCAAGTGATGGGCGATCTGTACATCGCAGGCCCGGGCGTCAGCCAGGGTTACATGAACGATCTGCCGTACGCTGACTCGCCGTTCGTCAAGCTGGCGCTGCCTGATGGACAATGGCTGCAGGCTTACCGTAGCGGCGATCTGGCGAAATGGACGCCGGACGGTATCGAGTTGGGCGGTCGACGGGATGATCAGGTCAAGATCCGCGGCTTTCGAGTCGAGCCTCAGGAAATCGAGCAGTGCCTGCGCAGCAGTCGGTTGTTTCGCCAAGTAGCCGTGGTGATTGATCAGGCCTGCAGAATCATTGGCTTTGCTGCCCAGCCCGAACCCGGCGCGACCCTGGCCAGGCTGAAGGATCATGCCCGACAGTGGCTGCCCGAGCATATGCAGCCGGTCGCCTGGAGCGAGCTGCCGAGCCTGCCATCTTCAAGCAACGGCAAGATCGATCGCACGGCGTTGCGGGAGGTGCCAGGTACCCGCACCGGGGAAATCACTCGTCGCAGCACCCACACGCCAGTCCAGGCGCAGTTGGTGCAGTTGTGGGGGGAGTTGCTGGGGTTGTCTGCCGGTGAAGTATCGATCGACGACAGCTTTTTCAGCCTGGGTGGCCATTCGATCCTGCTGTCCACCTTGCTACTGCGCTTGCGCGAGCAATTTGGCCGCAGCTTCTCCCTGAGCCAATTTTTTGAAGCGCCGACGATTCGTACGCTTGCCTTGCAGCTGGAGGGCGAAGCGCTGCCGGATACATCTTTCAGCCAGATGGAAAGCGATGCATCCCGAGCCCTGAAGCTTGAGGTGCTGCCCGAGACCCGCGCCGGAGACCCGCGCAAGGTGATTGTCACGGGAGCCAACAGCTTCGTCGGCGTGCATATCGTCCAGGCATTGCTGGCGGGGGGAGCGCAAGAAGTCGCGTGCCTGGTGCGAGCGCTCCCCGGCCAGTCGGCGGCGGACCGATTCACCCAGGCGCTGCGCGAATATCGCCTGGAACAATTGGACCTGCGCCGAGTGCAGGTGTACGCCGCAGACCTGCGCCAGCCGCGCCTGGGCCTATCCTTTGAGGCATTCGAGCACCTCGCCCGTCATCATGGCGTGCTTGTGCACAATGCCGCGCAGGTCAACCATGTGATGGACTACACAGCACTGGCCAGGGACAACGTCGAACCGGTGTTTGAATGCCTGCGCCTTTGCGAGACCTACTGTAAGAAGGTCTTCAATTTCATTTCGACGCTGTCGGCCTGCAGTACCCTCGACACTGATCGGTATGTGCTTGAAGCGCCCGCCAGCGGCGCGTTACCGCTCTATGTCAAAAACGGCTACAACCTCTCGAAATGGGTGGCCGAGCGATTGCTGGGGCGAGCAGTCGAGCAAGGGGCCTGGGTGAATATTCATCGACCGGGCAACATCAGTTTCAACAGCCGGAACGGCGTCTGCCAACCCGATAGAAATCGCTTGATGTTGATGCTCAAGGGGTCGCTGCAATTGGGTAGGGTCCCTCGAATGGAAGGGAATTTCGACTTGATGCCGGTGGACTTCCTGGCACGCTTCATTGCGTTTCACTGCCGGCGTTTTGTCGCGGGGCGAAACGTGTTCAACCTGCACAATCCACAACCGCTGAGCTGGGACCAGTACCTTGATGCGTTCAGCCAGGCGGGACACATTTTCGAACGGACAAGCCTTCAACAGTGGCAACGGGCGTTGCGAACAGTTGGCCATGACAATGCGTTGTTCGGCGTACTGGGCTTCTACCTTGATGGGGTGGGTGAGGACATCGGCGACACGTCGATGATCCATTACAGCAACGCCCAATGGGGGTTGGAGCAAATGGGCGCACACTATCCGCCAAAGAGCCCCGTGTTGTTACGCAAAGGCTGTGACTACCTGAAAGCCATCGGCTTTCTCTGAGCGGCACCAGGGCAGTCGGAACGGGAGGCCTCGCTCCGACTGCCGGCAGGATCAGATTTTGAAGCTATCGACCAATTGCTTCAATCGACTGGCCTGCTGGGACAGCGCATCGCAGTCCTTGAGCGTCTCATTGAGATTGACCACGCCTTGTTGGTTCAGCAGGTTGATCTGGTTGATGTCGACGTTGAGGGTTTCAACCACCGCCGTTTGCTCCTCGGTCGCTGCGGCGACCGATTGGTTCATGCCGTCGATCTCAACGATCCGCTGTGTCACGCTGACCAGACGCTCACCCGCCTGGTTAGCCACTTCAACGCTTTCTTCGCTGGAAACCTGGCTGGCGTTCATGGTGGTCACGGCTTCACGCGAACCCACTTGCAGGGAAGTGATCATCTTGTGAATCTCTTCAGCCGACTCCTGGGTACGGTGAGCCAGGTTACGCACCTCGTCAGCCACCACGGCAAAACCACGCCCGGCTTCGCCGGCACGGGCGGCTTCGATGGCCGCGTTCAGCGCGAGCAAGTTGGTCTGCTGGGAGATGCCCTTGATCACATCGAGGATGTGACCAATGTTGTCGGTACTGGCGTTAAGGGTCTCGATCTGAGTGCAGGACAGGCTGATTTTCTGCGACAGTTCCGACATCGCCTGGATGGTTTGCTCGACGACCTTGCGTCCATCGTCAGCTTGCTCACTGGCGCCGCTGGCATGCTGTGAAGCATCGGCGGCGTTACGTGCGATTTCCTGGGTGGCGGCGCCCAGTTCGTTGATCGCTGCAGCCACGCTGTTGGTACGTGCACTCTGCTCGTCGGAGCCGATGATCGACGCGTTGGACGATGCCATCACGCGCTGGGACAGGTCATGCACCTGGCGTGTCGCCGAGGACACTTCGGAAATCGAGGCGTGGATACGCTCTACAAACTGATTGAATGCGCTGCCGACTTCGCCGAACTCGTCTTTGCTCGTAACGTCGAGGCGCCGGGTCAGGTCACCTTCGCCCTGGGCAATATCCTTCATCGCGACGCCCATGGTGGTCAGCGGGCGCAACAATACCTGGATCAACAGACTCAGCAGCACGGCAATCGCCACCACGGCGATAAGCATTGCTATCAATGCTGAGGTGCGAAATTTACCCAGTGCGGCATAGGCTTTGTCTTTGTCGATAGACAGACCGATGTACCAGTCAGCCCCTGGCAAACCGCTGATTGGCGTAAACGAGAGAATGCGGTCCTGTCCATTGAGGACAACCTCTTGGTTAACCTTCTCGATGCGCAGCTGGGTGCCTGGGTAGATGTCCTTGAGGTTTTTCATCACCTGGTCCTGGTCAGGACTGACGATGACTTGGCCATCACCACTGACCAGGAACGCATGACCAATACCGCCGAAATCCACCGAGTTGATGATCTTCACCAAGGTTTGCAGGCTCAAGTCTCCACCCACAACGCCCAACAACTCTCCGTTCTTCTTCACCGGCATGGCGATCGTTACGATCTGGCCGCCCACAGCTGCCATGTAAGGCGGGGTAAGCATGGGTTTGTCTGCCGCTACGGCTTGCTTGTACCAAGGGCGCTGACGCGGGTCATAGCCCTCGGGCATCTTCGCATCGGGACGCTGGGTGAACACACCGTTGGTTTGACCCACGTAGGTAAACTGGAAGTTGGAGGTGAATGCCGGTTGATCGACCAAACCCGGCAGATCGGCGCCACTCCCTTGATGAGCAACGTTTTGTGCCAGGTTCTCCAGAACCAGAATGCGGCCGCTGAGCCAGTTCTGCACGCTGCTGGCGGTAAGCTCGCCGGACTGCTGGATGGAGGACGCCAGGTTTTGCCTGATCGTGTTGCGCTGCAGGTAATCGTTATAGAGCGTGAACAGCGCGAAGGCCAGAACCACGACGCCTGACGCCGCCAACAGAATTTTATGACTGAACTTGAGATTCATTTCATCGACTTCTTTTGCCAAAAGGGGGTGAGCGTGCCGAGTGGAACATTCCATGTAACGCAATAGGCGGACTCTGCGACCGCTCTATCTCGGTGCACACATGGCTCGTCAGGCTTTCGGCCAGAAAATGATAAATCTTAGAGTTTTGTGTGAATCTTCCTTTTTTAGAGCAAGGCGCCGACAGGCGGTAGAGACGCAGTCGATTATCAGCCTTTGACGGCCTTAAACGACAAAACCCCTGTCTGCGTTAGCAGACAGGGGTTTCGGAATTCAATCTTGACGATGACCTACTCTCACATGGGGAAACCCCACACTACCATCGGCGATGCATCGTTTCACTGCTGAGTTCGGGATGGGATCAGGTGGTTCCAATGCTCTATGGTCGTCAAGAAATTCTGTGGACCAGGCCGTTGCATTGGCAACGTACCGGTGAAATTCATGAGCTTCTACATAAACAAAACCCCTGTTTGCGTTAGCAAACAGGGGTTCTGGAATTTAATCTTGACGATGACCTACTCTCACATGGGGAAACCCCACACTACCATC